>JADGCO010000021.1 GCA_015228935.1 Magnetococcales bacterium
CCCGCCAGGGGGAAGGGCGCAGCCCTTCCCCCTGGACCCCCATCCCAGTCTTTCAAACGTTCTTTATCTGCCATGAACCTGCACAGTCTGCTGGGCCTGTTCGCCCTGGTCCTGATCACCTGGATCCTGTCGGAACAACGCCGGAAGGTTTCCTGGCGCATCGTGGTCTCGGGAGTCGCTTTGCAGATCGGCATCGCCTGGCTGCTGCTCGCCTTGCCGACCTTGCAGGGGTTTTTTCTGGCCCTCAACAACGCCCTCTCCGCACTCCAGGATGCCACCCAGACCGGAACCACCTTCGTCTTCGGCTATCTGGGCGGCGGCGCAGCCCCTTTCAAAATGGACCAGCCGCAAAACAGCTTCATCCTGGCCTTTCGTGCCCTCCCCCTGGTCCTCGTGATCAGTGCCATCTCCGCCCTGCTGTTCCACTGGCGCATTCTGCCCCTGGTGGTCAAACTCTTTTCACACCTGTTGCAACGCGCCATGGGCGTGGGCGGTGCCCTCGGATTCGGAGCGGCAGCCAATATTTTTCTGGGCATGGTGGAGGCCCCCCTCCTCGTCAAACCCTATCTGGAGCGGATGTCCCGCAGCGAACTGTTCGCCCTCATGACCTCCGGCATGGCGACCATCGCCGGCACCATGATGGCCCTGTATGCCGGCATCCTCGGACCAATCCTGCCCAACGCCATGGGGCACATTCTCATCGCCTCCCTCATCAGCGCCCCGGCAGCCATCATGACCGCCCTCATCCTGATTCCCGAGACCGAATCCACCACCACCCAAGGCGAATATGTCCCCCCGAACCAGGACGCCTCAGCCATGGATGCCGTCACCCGAGGCGTCGCCGAAGGGATACAACTCCTGATCAACATTATCGCCATGCTTGTGGTCCTGGTGGCCCTTGTGGCCCTGACCAATCGTCTTCTGGGCGGTCTCCTGCCGGACGTGGCCGGCCTCCCCCTGACCCTCGAACGTCTGCTGGGCTGGTTCATGGCCCCGGTCGTGTGGCTCATGGGCATTCCCTGGAGCGAGGCCCCGGCTGCCGGCATGCTCATGGGCACCAAAACCATCCTGAACGAGTTCATCGCCTACCTCAATCTCGCCCAAATGCCCCCGGAAACCCTCTCGCCCCGCAGTCGCCTCATCATGACCTACGCCCTGTGCGGCTTCGCCAACCTGGGCAGCCTGGGCATCATGATCGGCGGCATGGGAGCCATGGTCCCTTCCCGCCGCGACCAGATCGCCGCCCTGGGCATGCGCTCCATCCTCGCCGGCACCCTCGCCACCCTCATGACCGGGGCCGTCGTGGGGATTTTGCAATGAGGATCGAAAGAACGAGTAAATTCAGAATTATTGACCGGGATCAAAGCACAAGCATCTCCGTCTTTTTCGAAGAAACTCGCGAAGTATATCGGCTAAATTTAATATTATTACGTAATCACAATGCGTCCTTACCTATAGTATGATTCTTTCGGAGAATTCTAAAATGGCCTACCACCCTGACCGCCAACATGGATGAAGGAAGAGTCGAAATCTCTAAAATAGCGCCGAAAACGTTCCCCCTCAGGAATTTTTTGACCAGATATTCCCTGAATCTCCTGTACAACATTTCGCGGTGTGTATTTACAGTTTGCGTGAGAAGGTGGAATATATAATTTCTGACTGGCAGTGACATACCATTCATTGGCTGCAAACGGATAAGCATAATACGGGTAAGCAGGACCATCTATTAAAACAACTTTATATATTTCTTCTTTATTCCAACAATGATGAACGATACGATGGTTACCATCACAAACCAAAAATTCATTATTAACAGAATTTTCTTTATTTACTTCTCGAGTCTGGGTGCTTTCAATGACGGGTGGTAATACAGATAATAATTTCACGGAATTGACCATTTCTACGATCAGATACCCTTCCAAATTCTTAATGTCAAAACCAAGCGCATCCAGTTCGCTAGACAGCCTCTCAACCCGTTTTAAACCATCAATGAGAACATAACGCTGAATCGGTCGTAATAAACCAAGTTTATTCTTTAGTTCCTTATCACTGAATACAACAATATTGTCTTTTTCTCGTTTAAGATAAGCATGGCTAATACTACTGCCTAAGTATGGCTGCGAACCGTTTAAATCCATTTTTTTATTTAATTTCACTAACTCCAAACCTTTACTAAGATTTTGCGGATAACAGTTAATTTTTTCCTTTACCTCATCGCTAACATCTGGACAATTTTTATCAAATGTCATATTAGCAACCACTCGTTTAACGAGTTTTCCTTCATTGTTCAGGTTAAGCTCACCAAGACATACCGTATTATGATAATAATCCCGATCTCCAATTCGAATATTTTCTGGTCCACGCATGTTATTCAAGCACGTTTCAACCCAACACATGACATCAGCATTTCGTGCCACGATTGCAGGACAATTCCGCCACTCGTTCAGTGGAAACCAGACAATACCCCGATGTAGTGTAGGTTTGCCACGGCTTATTTCTCCTTCCCAGCGAAGCGCTCCTTTATTTAATGTTGACACATCTACGGTATGAATTCTATTCAGAATCTTGAAAAAACTTCGCTTATCCCCATCGCGATGGTCTGCTGCAAAATAGTCCAGGGTAGTGAGGGTATATTCGTACTTTCTAGGAATGCCATCCGTAGGGCTGAACCTTACAAAAGATTCATTTGCCACAAAACGCCGTTGCTTTGCAATATCCAAAATAGCATCCGAATTCAATTCCTTGAGCTTATTATCCAGTTCTTTCATAAGCTTTTCTTCATCTACATACAGGTATGGATTAACATTACTCCTTGGATCGGTGGCTGCAATCATGTCCATCTTGATGCGATAGAGAAACTCCCGTATTTCGTGCGCCTTAAAGGCTGGCATTAATAAAGTATCCCATGCACTAAAATCAGACATGCGAAGTGGGAAATGGTTATTAAGAAGAATGTCGTATCTGTTATTGCTTCTAACGTATCTTACCAGGAGAAGTAGAGAATAACTACTTGTTGGTCCTGGATGCGACTCAGGTAAAAGAGGAAAATTAATAGGTGCCTGTTCTTTGGAAAATAATTGCCCCAAACAATTATCTTGTTTGGAATTACTCCAAAACGCTTCAGGCAATGAACAACACTGCACGTATCCAAATTGTTTCCATACACTTTCTGACAAATTTTTGAACTTATTTACTGCGCTTTTGTCTCGCGATGTTTCCACCTTAGCCAATAAATCGACTGGTCTCCCACTTGGCAAATTTTCCCCGTCCAACCATGCATGGATTTCACGATACAAACGCATTTCTCCTGGAGAAATGCGCGATGCAGAAACCATGGGAATGCTTTTTGGTCTGTCAGCTTTAGATGATTTCTTGAGAAATTCAATCCGCATCCCACCCGCCAAGAGATCAAGTTGAAGCAGTACACCGTTATTATCATTTTCTTTGGACGGGGGGCAAGAAATTATTTGGAGCATGTTACGCCGACTGCCAAGCATATCAAACGGATGGTAAGAGACATTCTGTAACGCATTCAGGTGACGATGCCCATGTAGGACCAAAGAGACCTGATAATCTTGAAGTTGCTCAATAACCCACTGTGTATCAACTAGAAATGTTAACTCTTTTTTATCGTAAGTTCGCTGAAAATTGGCGCTGGCATCAACCGGGAGCAAATGATAATGAAAAACTGTAATAATGTAGAGCGGTCGATCAGTAATAACTTCTGTTAACCACTTAAGCATATTTTTCGCCATCTCGATTTGACTTCTATTAACCCAACCAACGCTGGGTGAATCAGGTTCTTCACCTTGATTGTACTCAAAATGATTCGAGTCAAAACCAACGATAGCAACTACACCATTCATACGGCTGGTTAATGTCAATGATGGACAATTTACCATTTTATACTTTTCATCTTCCATTAGATCAACTTTTAAAAAACGACTGGCAAATCGATTAATGTAACAACTAATCCGTGGCGGTATCATTTTACCGCTTGATATCATGCTAGATTCTCGAAAACGTAATAAATCGTGATTTCCTGGCACAACCAGTACAGATTTCCTGATTCCATCCAAATTCTTAGCTACGTTATCAATAAGTTTCTCAATAAATGCAACACATTTCCCAAATGAATCATGATATTTATTTTCAACCATCATATTTAAGTCTATTTTTTCAGTCCTCTTTTTCATCTCTATCTTGGAGGATTCAATAAGTGATTTCCCGTACAGAAAATCTCCGCTGAACACGACCTGATCTAGTTTTCCCCATTTAAGCTCTTTGACTTTTTGATTAACGCTTTCCGAAAGCTCTTTAAGAACTGCTTCTTGCTCAATAATCGTCGGATCAAGGTGCAAATCGCTTAACTGCAAAATATTAATCTTATTTTCATTGGTGTCAGCTTCGCAATCAATTTGAAGTTTTATAAGATTCTTAACTGTAACTGAATCATCATAAATAAACATGGCTTTACTCCAAAATAAAACGACTTGTTAAAGAATCAGGCTTTCAAAATTATTGGATTTGTTTGCTTACGCTGTTTTTGAATTCCATCAAAAATCGCGTTAAAATCCCGAAATAATGCTTTGTACTGTTTTGGGTCCCGATATTCTTTTTTTACAAAGCCTTCAGGAAGTTCGTTAAGTTCCAAAACCTCATCCCATCCCTTTTCTAAAGCATAGGCATAGTAAGGATAATCCAATGGAACGTCATGGGCTAGCACTACATTTATTCTCTTGCGTAAACGCATAGCGACATAAATCCTGTGCATGCCGTCGTTAATTAAAGGAATAGTTCGCCCATCAGGCTCATGAGACATTTCTACCATTGGCGGAGTCAAGGGTATAGGCCCATCTTCACAATTGTGTATTTCTGGATTTTTCATCCAGAAAAAAAGCCCACCCTCAAGATTAAAAATATCTACACCTTGTGCCATAAAACCATTATGAAGTGCGTGCAATCGCTCGAAATCTTCCCGCAGCACATACTTTTGAGCAGGAAAAAGATTCCTCGGATCTATTTGACGCACCAATTCGAGACGAGCATGCTCATAAATAAGAGGTTGACCATAACCACACAACCGAGTTTTTGCAAATCTCTTCAGTAAATCAGCTTCGTTGATATGTTCTATACGGGTAATAACCATCATATTCTCCAATCTGTCTGCGAGAAAACAAACTCAACAAACAATTTTATACACAAGCACATATCAGGCAATGCTAGAAAGAACTGGATAGCCCAAAAATTGACTAGATATATTAACTATAACAACAAACATGATAGTATGCTTCTCATTTCGTTTCAAATAGATATGGAAAAATCATCATTAAAGTTTATGCGCTAATTTTAAATTGTTTAGAAAAAGCCGTTAATTTCTTCTTCTATTCATGTTAATTGACAAACCAGCAATCTTAATTACACGTTTGTCTGGTCAAAATTCTAGTCCGAAAACCAGGCAAAGCCAATATCAAAAAAGTTCCTCTTCTTACCCTTTCCGACGACGCAAATCCTTATTCAAACGCGCCTCGGCTTGAGCTAATTCTCGACCCAAATAAAGAGCATGGTCAATGCGGGAAATAGCAACATCTGTTACCAACTGCCGTTCAAGTTCCTCAGCGCTAGTGCCGGTATAGGTATGCAGACGCATACCCTCGTATTGGTGTTCCACAATGATTTGCTCTGCTTTAGTGTCCACCGAGATAAAAAAATCTCCGTGAGGATCTCGAATAATATTTGTTACTTCCGACGCTCCTCCTGCTTCCGATGATTGATAAGCACTTACTACTTTGGCCCGTTCCAGTCCGCCTCCTTGGGGGTTAACACTGATAGAGTGACTGATAACCGTAAGTGGTCCAGGTTTCATCCCCACACCTTCGGTGACAAAACGCTGGACCGCAATGAGACCATAAATATTTTTCAGCCAACCGTCCAGAGCATTGTGGGTGCGAAAAATAGCGGTCAAAGTCAACCGCTGCTCAAAGCAACGAAAATAAAGAGAAACAAGACAAGGATGTCCCTTGGAGTCGGAAAGCACATCCCGTCCAGTATCCCAGAGGGCTACATATGCATGCCGAGACTCTGGATCAGATCTAAGCTTATTCACTGTCCAAGACAACGTATCAGAAGAATACCCGTTCGTTGCGTTCCCGAAGTAAGTGCGTAACCGGTGACCATAGCCATAATACTGATCTTGAGGTAGTTCAGGGGAGAGGATGGAACTCTGATAGCGGGTGAATTCCTCTGGAGTAAAACCATATTTTAACAAGACCTCCGGCTCCTCTTCATGAGGTTGTTTAATTACTACCTTCATATTAAGCAGCTCAATGCGATCCCCTTTATTTATTCTTCGATTGCGGTAACCGAATCGGTAGAGATGGTAAATCAAGGCTTTCCACGCTTGTATGGGAGTTTCCGCTACAATGTTGTGACCTTGAGGATCGGAGGGAAAACGAGGCACTTCGGAAATTGACATACTGGGGATCAGCACGTTACGGCGATCTGGCCTGTTTCCCTTTTCCGGTGGAGACAGATTGGCAAAATAGCTCACCAATCCAGCTTTAGCGTTTGGCGCACCTGGTTCACCCAAATCGGTAATCATCAGTCGTCCACCAAAGTCCTCCGGAACAACACCTCCGTCTAGTTTCTGGTTGGTACCAACAATCTGGTGGACGGACACTCCCAGTAACTCAGTAATCTCCAGACCATGTTGGAAAAAACCTGTCAGTGCAGGGCGGGAGGATCCCAAGTCAACTCCAAACAACACCAAGTAACAAATTTGCGGATTATAGAGCAAATTGCGTAACAGTTCAGGCAAACCATTACCGTACAGAGTGCCAAAAGCAGCGACGCGGGACGTAGATCGATCAAGATTAACGCCTGCATTTTCAAAATGTTTCCTGACTACAGACAAAGGAGACCACAAGGTGACCACACCCACATCCCCTTGACGGTTAACGACGTCAAGTTTATTCTCAAAATAAAGAGGAATAAAATCCATTATTTACCACCTTACAAACAACCACATGCGATCATGAACAACTGGCTGTCCGATTTGCTTTGTATTCAATGGTACTCTCCAGATTTCATCTTTGAGTGATGAGTCCCCTGCAAAAAACCAAACCAGCCATTTCCACAAAACACGAGCCTCTTGAAATCAAGCCATTGCCAACCCGATTTTGACCCATCTTCAACTTTTTGCAAGGGACTCATAGACACGTCTTTGGAGGATCAGGAGATCCAAACATTACCCGCGTCACAATGCTAAATCCTTGTTCCGCATCGACAACAAACATAAGAATCTTCTTTATTTTACAACAACATAATGCGGTGTATCTTCTCCGCAAGTATAACACCCCATCCAAAAAATGGGAGTATGTTGACTTATGGAACTATGTTTTTCTCTCCAATACTGCTCTTCTTGATCCCTTTTTATTTCTTCATCTCTATTCACTTCAATCTCCTCTCAATTAATAACATCACAACATACCCCAAGAAGATTCATTCCCTCATCGTTCATGGACCGACTGAATCGCAGGGAACTCGATTTTATCGCCAACCAGTCTCTAGAAATGGTAATCCAGAAAGCATTGAATAGCAAGCATTTTATGTTACAATTTTTTATTACATTATAATCATTTAATATCATTTAACTGGCACGTCAATATTGGAAACCAAGGCTAGGCAATAAAAATGGCTCCTCCGCAACATACGATGTTAAAATCAGATGAATTATCAATATGTTATTTCTGGGTTGCGATCGCAAAATAAACAATATTTGACGGCGTAACATACATTAATTATATTTAATAATGAAAATAAATACCATTAATTAGACGTTTTTATGTAAGAATATATTTTATCGTCATAGGCAATCCTGCTTGGTGGACCAACCCTGCTGATTTGACATGCTGAAATTTTCGGTGGTGTCCATTAGTGACCTGACCGATGGCTTTGAAAGATTTTGAAAAACAACATGGTAGAACAAAACTGGGTATTCCTCCCTGGCCCGGAAAGATACCAACCTCATGTTTCTTTCTGATGGCACATGCTCTATCATTTCCGTTATGATCATCGTGATTGATACAAGCGTCTTTGTCTGGGCACTGCTGAGCGCAGATGGTGCCAACCGGGAGGTGTGTCGAAGATGCCTCTTGGGCCAGTTCCAGCCAGCAGAATTGATTCAAAGGAGTTCATGATGGGAACCCTGACAATCCGTATTCCCGACGCCAAACATCAGCGGCTCAAGGAACTGGCCCGGCAACAGAACGTAAGCCTCGACAAGCTGATTGATGAACTCTCGACAGTGGCGTTGACCCAGTTCGATGCAGAAATCCGGTTTCAAACCATGGCTGCCCGGGGTTCAGTCACGAAAGGTTTGACGATCCTGGACCGCATGGATCAGGCCTTTCTGCAAAAACAGGTGGATTGAGACTGACGGAAAGCCGGAGTTTCGCAAGGCAGCCATCCGGTTTCAACCGTTTTGATCAGGCCACTTCCAGAGTCCCAGATGGCCGCCATGACCGGGATGCCCATCCGGTATGCTCCGCACGGGAGGGGGCAAGGAAAAAGGGGGGGCGGTCAAATCAATCTTGCGCCAATGCCCCACTGGAATGTCGGTATTGGCCACCCCGGGAAAGGTGGTGGCGAGAAGATAGGCCGTGCCACTGGCCCGGAATTGCGCCAAAGCCGCCTGGACAAGGGCATTGGGCAGATGGGTCATGGTATTCCGGCAAAGCAACAAATCCCCAAGAGGCAGAGTATCCTGGGTGATGTCGGCTGTATTGAAAAAATGGTTCTTGCGCATGCCGTACAGAATGCGATTGTTGGTGATCAGATCCTCAACGAGGTCAAACCCCAGATAGAGTTGCAGGCTGCCGGTGACGGCTTCCAGCCAGCGCACATCCCCACAACCGGCATCCACCAGAAGACGCACATTCAATTGACGCCAAAGGGTTGCCAAAGCGTCGCGCAGGGTGGCCGTGACCTGGGGAGCGGAACCGGAGCCGCTGCGGGTTTCCGGAGCCTGCCATTGATTGTGCTGATAGATGCGGGTAAAGCAGTGCCGCATGGTGACGGCTTCAGGTCGGGTGGAAGGGGGGTGCGGAAACCAGGCATCCATGGCACGCACGCCAATATGGCGTTTGCTAAAATCGACATCGGCAAAGGTTTCATACTCCGCCAGGGTCCGTACCTTGCCCAGACCATACCGTTCCAAATGCTGGATGGCCTCCGGGTCAGTACTCTCCTGGACACCCAGCACATGTTGCAGACGGGCCGTGGTCCGCTGGTTGAGCCGGGTCCAGTCGGCATGGTCATCCCAATGGCGATGTCGGCGGCGTTCGGTCCCATAATCGTGATACACGAGAATGTCATTGGGGGTGAACAGGTCATACCCCCAGGTCCAGAGCCGGACCGAAAGATTGATCTCCTCGCCATGGAAATAGAGAAACGGATCGTAAGGGACATCCCGAACCAGAGATGCCGGACCAAACAAAAATCCCGCCCCGATGAAGGGAGACGGCAGGGGCCGGACCGGTCGCTGTTCCAAAGGGGTCATCTTGGCAATGGGAATCAGGGTGCCATTGTCATCGAAACGCCCGGCCTTCATGACCGGCAGACCGTTGCGCAGCAATTGGTCAGGAGGATGAAAAGCATTGGGATGGGTGGAAAGGATGGCGCGTTCCACTGCCAAGCCACGCCACATGGCCAGCAACCGCTCGTCCCAGCCGGGATCAAACCGGCAATGGCTGTCGATCTGGAAATAAAACGGCTCGCCGTCCCAGAATTTTTTTTGAATCCGATGCCGCGCCCAGCAGACGCCGAGACTTTTGCCCGCATCGACCACCTCGCCCCGTATGTACCGCTGCCAACGCCCGGGTATCTGCGTGAAGGTCGCATCGTCGTCCGGAGCAACCTGCCACAAGACACCCACCCGGATCCGCTGCGGCTGTGCCGCCTTGGCAAACAGATCGGTCAGGGTCTGCACACAGTCAACATCCCGATAACTGGCGATGGAAACAAAAATGTCGGGATCCATTCAGAATATGCCTTCAAGGGACAACATCAGCCGGCATTGCCTGCACGGGAGGGGTAGGGTGAAAAGATATCGAAGAAATGGCTCTCAATTCAAGATAAAAACGATTTGGTTGTCATCCGGGGCAACGCGGTATACCATGCCCGGCACACACTCAACAGTAGAGGATTGAATCTCTGGAGCAGAACAAGGTGGCTCAGGTGATCCGTGACGCAAACTCCATGAAAAACTCCGAACGTCTGATCCTGGCCGCCTGTGCCCTGCCCCTGATCCTGCTGCTCGTCATACAAAGCCTGCCGCCGGAAAATGCCTATGCCATCGTGCAGGATTTTCTGGACAGTTTTCTGCCCTACTATGTTCTGCGGGCCAGATTGCCGGGACTCTTCCTCGATCCCAACTACATGGTGCCAGACCTGGCCGGAGGTATGCCGTTCAATGCCCTGGCCATGGGTGACTTCCATATCGCCTACAATCTGTACCACCTGTTCGACCCCTTTACCGCCTTCGTCGTGGAACGTTTCCTCGTGCATGGCGTGGCCTTCTTGGGCATGCTGCTCCTGCTGCGGGATCATCTCATCCCCCGGGGAGAGGCTTTCAATGCCTTCATTGTGGGCATTGTGGCGTTTTCCTTTGCCGTGATTCCCCACTCCATGACCCGGAGCGGCACCGTAGTCTACCTCCCCCTGCTGGCCTGGTCCGCCCTGAACATGTGGCGTGAGCGCCCAGGGATCTGGAACTGGATCGTCATAGGCATCTACCCCTTTTTTTCAGCCCTGGCCTGGGGAGGGTTCATGGCCTGCGGCTGGCTGCTGGCCGGTACCCTGCTTGGCATTGCCACGCACCACCCCGCCCGCCACCGGTTGGCCTGGGCCACCCTGTTCCTTACCCTCCTCTCCGTGGTGGCTGAATTCCGGCTTTTCTACCATTGGTTTTTTCCAGGATATTCGTATACCTCCTTCCGGATTGCGTTCCGGATCGAAGGCATCTTCGACGCCCCCACCCGGATTCAATGGAGCAAGGTGCTGTCCGTCTTTCTCAACCATTTTTTCATTGGTCTGAAAACACGGCATTTTTCCTACCATTTTCCCTGGGTGTTCGTCGGTCTGGCCATGGCCGCTGGTACCTGGATTGTCTCCAGACAAAAAATCGCGGCAAGAGGAAAAATACTCGGAGCGGTGCTGGCTTTGCTCGTTGCGATCAGCTTTCTCTTCGCCGTCTTTGACAGCGAACAATTTCTGATGAAATGGTTCAAGCTGCCCCTGGATCTGAAACGCCTGGACACAATCTCGCCCACACTCTGGTGGATCGTCTTTGCCCTGAGCATCCTCTCCATCCGGGAAACAGCCCGGCAGCTCGCCTGGCCCCATGTGGATAAAATCCTGGCCGGTTTTCTGGTGGTGGTGGCTCTCCATACCCTGCTGCAATTTTCCGGCATCAAGGAGGCCATCAAGGATGATCTGGGCATCTCCCAGGAGATGGGCTTCCGGGCCGTCTTCGTCAAAGCCACGCTCGGCAACCGGACACTGCTCAAGGGCACGGAAGACAGCCACGTGACCCTCGGCAAATTTCTGGGCACCGAAGTGTATCAGTCGGAAAATCCCCTCATCCTGTACGACCGTGGCACCATGCGGCTGCGCGACTATTTCATGCTGGATATTTTCAAACAAATCAACCCGCTCATCCAGGCACGCTTTCCGGGTGGCAAACAGGCCACAAAAATATTGACCATCGGTATTCCACCCTCCATTGCCCTCTTCCATGGCTATCCCATCCTGGGTGGCGTATTTTACGACTTTCCGCGCGCCTATTATGACGAGTTTGAAAAAATTCATGCCCGGGAAAAAGCCAAGGATCACCTCGACAGGAGAATTGAATCCCATGTCTATGCCTACGTGGCCAAAGCCAGCCGCAACCTGGCCGAGGTTTCATTGGATTATGACATGAGCCAGTTTGTGCGCATGGGGGGGCGCGTGGTCCTCTCCCGCTTCAAACTCGCCAATCCCCAAACCCTCCTTTTGGAGCCTGCCGGCCAATTCGGTCCCGTCCATCTGTACTTTCTGAAAGAGGGTCCTGACTGCCAGCCCTGCCCTTGAACCGTTTACAACAGAGAAAATAAAATGGGAATCAGTTATCTGTACTCTCGGACCTTTCACAGCAAATATAAAAATTTGACCGCGATCAATGACTATTTCTTGAACAAGGGAGGACCGCTCCGGTTCAAGAATCTTATCCTGGACAAGATTCAGGGGCTGGAAATCGAGTTTCCGCTCGACAAGACCTTTCTTGAACCCCACAATCCTTTGACCAATATTTTGACCGTCATGTTCTGGATCACGGAACGCCAAAAGCCGATTTTTCGCTACCTGGACCGAAAGCTTCCGAACAGTTTTCTGGAAATTGCCTGCGGATTCGGGGTCAGTCCCTGGCTTTTGAATCACCATATTCCGAACGTGGTGGGCCTGGACAAAAATCCCCTGGCCATTTCCACCGCCAAAAAACTGTTTCCCGGGGTCAACTATGTGTGCGCCAATGCCCTGGAATATCTCCGGTCACAGCCCGATCTGCACTTTGACATCATCTTCGACGCCTATGGACCGACGCATCCCAAGGATACCCCGGAACTCTTTGCGGAAGTCCTGAAACATTGTGATTATTTCATCAAGCTCGGTTGCCGGCCAACCCGGGATTACGGCTTCAAGGGGTATCTGCGCGGCGATTACAAGGTCCCGGGTTACCATCTTTCCTTCAACACAACCATCCACGGCCAGGGCATGCATGGCATGGCCCCTGGGTATTTGCGACACTATTTATCCTGGGCCTATCTGAGAGAGCTTATACACTGTGTCAATGAACGGAAAGTCTACTATATTCCGTTTTGAGGCCTTGATCATCGAATCGGCCATAGAGTCTCTGCCGATGGCCGAAAAAATGATCATCGCCCGTTTTGAATTCTGGCTGCATGAATCTTTCTGGAAAAAATACGGAGTGTGCGCATGAGTGAACACCCTGATGCCTCGGCCATTGACCTCAGCCTGATCATTCCGGTTTATAACGAAGAAGAAAATGTTGGCAAACTGGCCGAGGAAATTCTCGCGGTTGCCAGAGATATTGGCAGATCCTTTGAAATCATCTTTATCGATGACGGCTCAAGCGATGGTACCGTCCAGAATCTTCTCCGTCTTGAAGAGTCGATCCCGGAGCTGAAACTGATCCGCCTGGCCAGAAACTACGGCCAATCCACGGCCTTGCAGGCCGGATTTGACCACGCCCAGGGTGACATCATCGTCACCATGGATGGTGATTTGCAAAATGACCCACGAGATATTCCCATTTTATTGAATCATCTTGAATCCGAAAATGTCGATGTAGTCTCCGGCTGGAGAAAAGTGCGCAAGGATCCCCTCCTGGGGGTCTTTTTTTCCCAGGTTGCCAATCGCATCATCTCCAAAAAGACCGGCATCCATTTGAACGATTATGGCTGCTCCCTCAAGGTCTATCGCCATGAAGTGCTGTCCCGCTTGCGGGTGTATGGCGAGTTGCACCGTTTCCTGCCCGCCCTGCTCAGTGCGGTCGGCGCGGAAATTCGTGAACTCCCGGTCAATCACCGTCCCAGGATTCATGGCAAATCCAAATACAGTCTGGACAAAATATTCCGGGTTGTGCTTGATCTTCTGCTGATCAATTTTTTGCGTAAATATATACAAAGACCCATCCAGTTTTTTGGCCGGATCGGCTTTTATATCGGTGGGACCGGTTTCCTGATCTCTTCATACCTGGTCATTCTCAAACTCGTCTTCGGGCAGAACATTGGCGAACGCCCTCTGCTTCTCCTGGGAGTCATCATGGTTCTCATGGGAATCATGCTCATTGCCCATGGATTATTGGGAGAGCTTATTATTCGCATCATGCATGAAAAAGAAGGTATTTCACAGTATGAATTGAAATCCACCAAAAAATTCAGAAAAAGAAAATTGCAATAGCGGCACCATGGGCATGATCTCTTCACTGCAAATCCTCGAAACATGGCAGGATTGTGCAACCCTGGCAGCCAAGAGCGCCGCTTTTTCTGCCCTGAATGTGGCGTTTCGGAATGCCCTGACCTGTACAGGCTCATTGACCCGCCATTTGGAATCGGCCCTGGGAGAGCCGCTCCGGGTACGTCTGGAACAACAATCACTTCGCCAGGAGTGGCAGGATGACCCGATCCTCTGGAATGGCTCGCACCACCTGCCGACCGGAGAGGAAATTCTGGTCCGCGATGCCTGGTTGAGCATCAGGCAACAAGATGTGATCTTTGCCCACTCGGAAATGGTGCTGGCTGGCCTCGCCCCGGAACTGCGTACCGCCGTGGATCAGGGTGCCGAACCCTTGGGTCTTTTGTTCCAGGGACAGGCAGGAGATGTCAGACGACAACGCCTGGAACTTGCGCGTGCCCTGGTACCGGAATTGGCCCGGCGCACCGGTCTGCCCGTGGATCAGATCTTTTGGTGCCGACGCTCCCTGTTCATGGCCGGCAATGTATTGCGGGCACGCATTCTGGAGCTGTTCATCAAATGGGAGTGATTGGCGGCAACGGGAAAAGAAATTTTATTCTGCCATTGTCCTGTCCATGGAGAGTCTGCAAGGAATATTTTCGATGATGGATGCCCTGAAATTCGCCAGAATCGCCCACATTCTCATCTGTCCCACATGCAGGGGTGATTTGATCCAGAGGGGCGAATGGACCCGAAACAACCTGGTCCTGGCGTGTGATGCCTGCCAGCAGGAATATCCGGTACGCCAGGGTGCCGTTCACTTCATCGCACCCGTGCGCACCCAGGATTCACTGGATGGCATGAAATACCATTTGAAACGCCTCCTGGGACCCCTGTACTATCGCCTGATCCGACCTGCCGTATCTCCCAGTTTTCCCTACAATACACGCGGTTACCTGCTCAAATCCTGCCGGCCCCGGGAAGAGATTGTCCTCGATCTGGGCAGTGGCAATCTCCAGATTCACCCGGACGTCTATGCCATCGATGTCGTCGATTATGCAGCGGTGGACATTGTGTGCAGCATTCACCAACTGCCCTTCCGGACCGATACGGTTGCCATGCTGTTGACCAACAATGTCATGGAACATATTCCGCATGTCCACCAGGCCTGGCAAGAAATTCAACGGGTGACCAGGCCCGGCGGCGACAATGTCCATGTCGTGCCCTTTCTCTATCCTTTTCATGCCTCTCCCGACGATTTCCAGCGCTATACCCACGCCGGCCTGGCCCATCTTTTTCCGGAGTGGCAGGTGATCCGCCAAATTACCGTTGCCGGTCCCCTCTCCCTGTTCAATGCCGTCATGACTGAATTTTTTTCCATCCTGCTCAGCTTCGGCCAGCAAAAATTGCGGGGTATTCTTTACCTGCTTTTGTGTCTGCCGTTGGCACCCCTGAAATTTTTGGACATTTTTTTTGTCGGCCACAAGCAGTTCATCTCCCTGGCTGCAACGATCCTGATTCATCTGCGCAAACCTGCCGCCCGGGAAACAGACATAAAGCCGCTCTCCACGGCAGGCAGCCATGGGATCGAATAAGGGCGTCCGCAGATGGCAGCATGACAAATGGCGACACCGAATGGGGGTGTTGCTGGCCTTGCTGCTGTTTGGGTTTCTGCTCTTGCACGGCTCCGGAGATGGTGTGCAGGAGATTGCCGATTTTACCCCCAATCCCGGTCATCTGCGGATGTATCTGTACACCCCCCGACAGATTGCTCCCCGCCCGGCACTGGTGGTTGCCTTGCATGGCTGTTACCAGACTGCGGCAGGTTATGCCCGTGCCAGTGGCTGGCTGACGCAAGCCGACCGCCTGGGATTAATTCTTTTGCTGCCGGAACAACGCTTCTGGAACAATCCCATGCGTTGCTTCAAATGGTTCGGGCACGCCGAAGCCGACGGTAACGGGGAAGTGGCCTCCCTGGTCGGCATGATCGACCACATCATGGCCGAACGCCACATCCCTCCTGAACGGGTATTCATCACCGGTCTTTCCGGCGGCAGCGCCATGGCGGCACTCATGCTGGCCACCCGACCCGATTTGTTTGCTGGTGGGGGATTGATTGCCGGCGTCCCTGCCCGGTGCGCCAGCACGGTGTTCCAGGGTACCCTCTGCATGCTCCTGGGTCTGGATCACACGCCCCGGCAATGGGGCGATCTGGTACGCCAGACACGGCACCCGCCCCGCCAGTGGCCCCGCATCTCCATCTGGCAAGGAACCCGGGATTGGGTCATCCATCCAGACAATGCCCGGGAACTTGTTGAACAATGGACCAATGTGCATGGCATCGATCCCGATGCCCAACACACTTCGGAAACCACAAACGCGCATCAACAGGACTCGTATCGTCTGAGCGATGGCACGGTCGTTGTGGAAAAACATCTTCTGAAACACGGACACGGACAACCCGTGGACCCGGGCCACGGCTGTGGCCAGGCCGGCTTTTTCTTCCCCGAAGCCGGGGTTTG
Source organism: Magnetococcales bacterium (assembly GCA_015228935.1). Taxonomy (NCBI): domain Bacteria; kingdom Pseudomonadati; phylum Pseudomonadota; class Magnetococcia; order Magnetococcales; species Magnetococcales bacterium. The sequence continues at coordinate 16,533 of JADGCO010000021.1, forward strand.
CGCCAGTCACCAACTGACCCGTTTTTGGGGATTGGATACCGAACATGGCCAACCTTGAAAAGCTTCCCAAATACGCATTCGGACTCGCGGCAATTCTCGTGTTGTTTTTGGCCTATTATATTCATCTCATGAACGGCCCGCTCACCAACGATGAAAGCATTTACATTTCCGCCGGGGCATTCGCTACCAAATATACTCTCTACAAGGATTTTTTTCACAATCATGGACCGGTCTATCCCCTCGTTCTGGCACAAATTTTCCGGTTTGTCGATGAGGGTTATCTGCATATTGCCCGCCTCTTGACAAGTATATTGGCAACCTGTTCAGTCATGGTTTTTTTCATGATTGCCAGACGCATCAGTCACTCCTGGATTGCCGCCTGGGCCATATCGCTTCTGCTGGTCACCTCCACCGTCATGTTGCGCGTGCTGAAAACGGCCAGGAATGACGCGCTGGCCCTGTTTCTCCTGCTTGTCGGCCTACTGCTCGTCCTGGAGGCTCTTTCCCGCACCAGAAACAAATCTGTTTTATATGTCATCAGCGGCATTTTTTTTGGGCTGGCTGTTGGTACGCGCATCAATTTTGCCTATTTTCCGGCAATTGTATTTTTATATATAAACTTTGTTGAAGGCCGCACCTTGAAATACAATTTGAAGACCGTATCAGGTCCCTTTGTTGCCGGGGGTTTGATCGGAATGCTTCCGGTCCTGTATTATTTCATGATGGCTGGGGAAGTGTTTATTGATGACGTGTTTTCCTTCAATATTCTCACCTCGGAGGTATATTATGCCGGCAAATCCATGTTTTCCTACAAAATAGGCACATTTTTAAAAATAATCGGTCAGGATGTCATATTGGCGGCTTTTGTGTTTACAGGTGTTGCATTTGTCGCTGCCATCCCCGGGGCGGGCCTGAGAGCATTCGGCCAATCTTTTCATCGGCAGCGGGGGTTTTTGTTTGTCGGATTGCTGATGATTGGCATTCCCGTGGCCCTCATTCCCAACCCAACCTACCATCAATACATCAACCCCCTGGTGATACCGGCTCTGCTGCTGATGGCCGCCGCCTGGGGTGCTGCCGCCATCACCCTGAAAATACACCGTGCCCAGGAGTTCATGTGGTTGGCCATCGTAATTTTGGCCTGCAAACCGGGTTTCCTGGGTTTGGTCGAAGAGGCTCTCCTGTTTTCCAGGGAAGCAAACCCGGTGGCTAATGTGCGCAAGGCGGCCCATGAAATCCAGGATATTTTGACTGACTGCAACCTGAAGGGAAAAGTAGGTGCATTGACTTTTTTTCCCGCTGCCGAAGCCGGAATGGTGACGTATAAGGAATTTTCCGGGGCCGAGTTTTTATACAGAATGGAAGATCATATTGGAGAAAAAAAATTTTCCGCAATGAAAGGCGTTCCGAGACAACATCTGGATGATTTTTTCAAGAATGATCAACCTGCCGCGATTCTTTTGTGGGATGACCCCTCCGAAGCCGGACTTCTCAACCATGCCAGGACGCATGGATATTTTGAAATCAACAAGAAAATAGCCAATCGGTTGCGTTTGTATCTTGCTCCCGGGTCCGGCAAGTGCAACCCGACCCGTTTCAATCAATAATCGATGAACGCAGGTAACCACTCAGAACCCCTTCATTAAAAGGATTTGACATGGAAGACTTTGTTGAGGCTCCGCCCCAAACCCCGCCAAGAGGAAGGGCACAGCCCTTCCTCCTGGACCTCCTTCCCGGTTTTTCAAACGTTTACTCAAATAGGGGGGCTGAATAGTTACGAACGCAGACATATTTGCGGAGGAATCACATGCAGGTGCTGCTGGCGGAGCCACGCGGATTTTGTGCTGGAGTGGATCGGGCCATTGCCATCGTGTTGCGCGCCCTGGAAAAATTCGGTCCCCCCATCCATGTGCGGCATGAAATCGTCCACAATCGCTGGGTCGTCGAAAATCTGCGCCGCAAGGGGGCGATCTTTGTCAAGGATCTGAAGGAAGTTCCCGACGGCAGTACCGTCATCTATTCGGCGCACGGCGTATCAAAAGCCGTGCAAGCTGAAGGAGGACGACGCAATCTGCATGTGCTGGACGCAACCTGCCCTTTGGTGGCCAAAGTGCATCGGGAAGCCGAGCGCCTCGCCAACAATGGCCACATGGTGGTCCTGATCGGTCATCCAGGTCATCCGGAAGTGGAAGGCACCATGGGCCAATTGCCCCCTGGCCACATGCACCTGGTCTCCCGCGAAGCGGATATTGCCAAACTGCCCGACAACAATAAATCATCCGTCGGTTACATCACCCAAACAACCCTCTCGGTCGATGAAACCCGCAGCATGGTGGCCATCCTGAAACAACGTTTTCCCAACATTCAGGAACCAGCTCGGGAAGATGTGTGCTATGCTACCCAGAATCGCCAGAATGCCGTCAAGTCCCTGGCAGAAAGGTGTGACCGCATCCTGGTTCTTGGCGCTCCAAACAGTAGTAATTCCAATCGGTTGCGTGAAGTGGCCGAACGATCCGGGGTGCGGGCTTATCTGATTGAATCCGCCAGCGACATCCAGGAAGCCTGGTTGACAGGGGTCAAGGTTCTTGGGATCACCGCCGGTGCTTCCGCCCCGGAAATACTGGTCGATGAGCTGTTGGAATTTCTGGGTGACCGGGTGGAAAGCGTGGACATTTTGTCCGTGGAAAAAGAAAATCTGGCTTTTGCCCTGCCCAGAATACTCCAGGATTGAAGAAAACATTCTTGCAAATAAAAATTTATTATCAATAAATAAAAAATATTATTTGATTATTCTTCATTTGCTGTCAGACTGCGAACGTTCGTGCAGGATGAATCAGAAGATTGCCCGTCTGGAGGTTACGATCATGCCAAACATGTGCCTCATACCCGGGAACGAGTTTTTGCTGAATTCACTCCGCGTTCTTTATGTGGAAGATGACCTGGAAATTTGTCAGGAAATGACGGAATTGTTGTCCAGATACGTCAGGCAGGTTTTTCCCTGTCAGGATGCCCGGACAGGATTGACATGTCACCGGGAACAGAATCCCGATTTGATCATCACCGATATTCGCATGGCTTTTGTGGATGGTCTGGACATGATTCGTCAGATACGGCAGTCGGATCCGGACATCCCTGTCATTGTCACCACAGCGCACAGCAGCGAGGATTATTTTATTCGTTCCATCGAATTGGGTATCGACCGTTACCTTCTCAAACCGGTATTGCCCAAACAGATTCTGGAAGCCTTGACCTACTGTGCCAGGCGGCAATGGAATCAGAGACAAAGAAATGCCGCTGCCCGTTATCAGGAATTCATTCTCGACCTGCACCCGAATCTGCTCATCGTTCTTGACCAGGAGCGGATAGAATACCTGAATCAAACCTTTTTGAATTTTGCCGGCGTCAGCTCTCTACAAGAATTCAAGGAGCGATACAACAGTCTCGAACCTTTCCTTGACCCGCCTGCAACATCTGCTGCGGAAGGATGGTCGTCGCGCCTGCTGCATCTGGCTTGCGCGGACATTCCTATTGTTTTCATGCATCATCCAGACGCTCCCAACTCCACGCGCCAACCTTTTGCCGTCTCTTGCAACAAACATGCGGAAAACAACAAAATTATTTATACCTTTGCCGATGTGACCAGCATTGAAAATCAATTGCGCGATCTCAGAAAAAAAGCCTTTCAGGATTCCCTGACCGGTATTTGCAACCGGGAAATGCTGGTCAACGTTCTGAATGGTGAATTCAAGCGGGCTGCACGTCATGGCAGCGCTCTGTCCATCATCATGATCGACCTGGATCACTTCAAGCGGGTCAATGATGCATTTGGTCACTTGGCCGGTGACCTTGTTTTGAGGGAAATGTCCCGCTTCATCAAGAATAAACTGCGTGGTTCCGATGTGCTGGCCCGCTGGGGTGGCGAGGAGTTCATGATTGTCACTCCCGGAACAAGCCTTGAGGCTGCGCACACATTGGCTGAAAAAATTCGCGAGCTGGTGGCGACGCATACTTTTCCACAAGTAGGTACCATGACGGCCAGCTTTGGTGTCGCCGAGTTTCGTGTGGGAGATGATCAAACAAGCTTGACCAGCCGGGCCGACCAGGCCTTGTATACAGCCAAGCTGGATGGCCGCAACTGTGTTCGCAGTGCCCAATGACGATTCGACGCAGCAGGCAACGCAGCCTGAACAAACTCCATCACCATGGCTTGCCTGGAAAGTCCAAAAACCGTTTTTCCGGAAGCAACAAACAAGCATCTCGTTCTGTCCGCAGCATACAGAGTACAGGCTCTTCTTGTCCTCTGACCGTTTGTCCTCTTGCCAGCAAGCATCCTTTTCAACAAACTCGTCAGCAATTGCATAATCATGCCCAGGATGTCGGATATTCTGGTCAAACAGAACTGGAACAGCTTGTCGAGATACGCACAAGGGATTTGCTGGAAGCCTACTTTAAAATCGACGAGCGACAAGAAGATCTGCGCAAAATTGCCTCCATCGTTTCTGCATCACTCGACCATATGTCCTTGCTGGATGTCAATTATGTCTATCAAGTGGTCAACAACAGTTATTTGGAGTATTGGGGAAAGACCCGGGAAATGATCATCGGACACAGTGTTTCTGACCTGCTTGGTCAGGAATTGTTTGACCAGAACATTCGTCCCCTTTTGGATGAATGTCTCGCTGGTCATTCGGTCAACTACGAAGCCTGGTTTGATTTTCCCAGGCACGGTCGTCGTTTCATGAACGTCTCCTATCATCCCTATCATGATCGCCATGGTGCCGTATCCGGTATCGTCGTGGTCTCCAGGGACGTGACCGAACTGAAAAAAATTTCTCTGGCCTTGCAGGAGAGCGAGCAGCGCTTTCGCAATCTATTCGATGCCATGCCCAGTGGCGTGGCCGTCTACCAGCCAACTGACAATGGTGAGGATTTTGTTTTCAGGGATTTCAATAAATCTGCGGAACGTATTTCTCGGTGCAGCGCCGCAACCCTCGCGGGGCAGCGGGTAACCGAAATGTTTCCCGGCATCAAAAAAATGGGATTGTTGCAGGCTTTTCAGGAAGTGAACGCCAGCGGCAACCCCCGAACCTTCTCCATCTCGTTATATGAGGATGACCGCCTCAGCCAATGGGTCGAAAATTATATTTACAAACTGCCCAACGGCGAACTGGTGGCCATTTATGATGATTGGACCGACAAAAAAAATGCCGAAGAGACCATCAGGAATTTGGCCAAATTTCCCAACGAAAATCCCTATCCGGTGCTGCGGGTCACCCGGGACGGGACGCTCATTTTTGCCAATCCAGGTGCCCGACCCCTCTTGCAGGCTTGGCAGTGTCAGGTTGGCGACAAATTGCCGGCCAGGCAACGTGACCTGTTTCAACAGGTCATCGACTCCGGCAGGCACCAGGTTGTTGAAGAGTCGCTGGGCAAGCAGCATTTTTCCCTGAATCTGGTGCCCTTTCCCGAAGCCGGGTATGTCAATCTTTATGCCATGGACATCACGCCCATCAAGCATTTGTTGCGGCAGGTCGAAGAACAAAAAAAAGCCATGGAATTAATGAACCAGCAATTGGAATGGCGTGTCCGGGAGACCGTGCGGGAGATCCGTGACAAGGATGCCATTTTGATCCATCAGTCGCGACGGGCCGCCATGGGGGAGATGATCAACAACATTGCCCACCAATGGCGGCAACCCCTCAATACGCTGGCCTTGGTTCTCGCCAACATTGAAAGCGAGTGCAGAGAGTCTATCACGGATGATTCCCCATTATTCAATAAGATCAGTAAAGGATATCAAATAATCCGCCAGATGTCCCAAACGATTGACGATTTTCGATGTTTTTTCCGCCCTGAAAAAACCCCTCACTCTTTCAATATTTGCAAAATTATTCAAGATGCTTTACTGTTGCTGGAGACGACATTTACCAATCTTGGTATTGCGTTGCAAATTATAATTGATCAACCCGTTATTGCTGTCCATGGCTATCCCAACGAACTTTCCCAGACTCTGTTGATTCTGTTATCCAACGCCAAGGATGCCATCCAGGAAAGCCAATCAAAGCCTGGAAAAATCACCATTCATGTCATCCAGAATACGCAAAACGGTATCGTCGTCGTGGAAGACAACGGCGGGGGGATACCGGTGGACATACTGGACAAAATTTTCGATCCCTATTTCACCACCAAGATGGATTCCCAGGGAACCGGCATTGGTCTTTACATGGCCAAAATGATTATCGAACGCAACATGCAGGGCCGGCTTTTGGCCAGCAACATTCCGGGCGGGGCACGTTTCGAGATCAGGTTGCCGTTGTCGGATCGGGTATGACTGGTCGGACTTGCCATTCAGCAGGCGTTCACCAGAATATTTTTGGTGATTTTTCGATATGATCATTTGTCTATTGCCTTCTTGCTCTCCATTCGCGTATCGTCTTGCGACTTGTGTACCGACTGCTTATGAGTGAGTGTAGTGGGCCCAACCGTGCTGATTTGCCATGCCGACATGCCGATTTGACAAGGGGTAGCTTGTGGCCATATCTTCACTGAAAGACATTGTTGATCAACAACCTGACATTCAACCAACACAACGCTACGTTGGGATTAATTGGAACGCACGTCGGGAAGCATGGATCGAACGGGTCGAGGGGCTTATCAACTCGATCATATCTTTTGTTGAACCATTCAAAGGCTCCAAGCTGGATTATGAAAAAGAATATGAGCATCTTGACGAGTACCTTGTCGGCCCTTATAAAGCGCCATCTCTCAAACTGTTTATTGGTGCGAGTACGATCCTGATCAGACCAAGAGGCACGTTGATCATTGGCGGTATGGGGCGTGTGGACATGGACGGTCCAAAAGGGAGAGTCATGTTCATTCTGTCTCTCAACAACAAATTCCCATCAATATCTGTCAAAATTTCAGTCGGCGATCCTCCCTATGAAGACTCAGATGAATTACAACAGAGTGGCAATCTGTTAACCGCCGCCAAGGTGATCAGGGCGAAATGGCATCTTGTATATTCAAAGCATGAAAAAAATATGACTCCTTTTAATGAAAACTCCTTCTCTCAGGCACTTCAGGCGGTCTTGTGATGCCGAACAGTCCATACGACAGCAGATACATGCCAGATTTGGATATGATCGAGCAGTTCCATGATGAATGCCGGAATGGGTTATGGACTAAATACGATAAGATAATTTTTTTCCTGAAAAATGGAGGTGTTGTAACGCATGAAATTGATGCGTATATTAAAAAAGTTCCCGGCTATTTAACAATAACGTCTAATGAATTGATCCAATATATTGAGTATGACCGGAACAGAAAAATTATGGAATTGGATCTGTTAACGGTATTTGATTATTTGTCATTCGCAGAGGGAAAGATCAGACTTCACATTGTTGAAAGAATGAAAGAAAAAAGAAATACTATCGTAAGCAGTAGCCTACGACAACTGGATCAAACATCTCCAGAAGGAATTGGCAAAGAGCCTCTTGAAAAGGTTCTGGAAATTTTCAAAAAACACGGTACATCAGTCAAAATTATTGGGGAATTCAAATGGGCCTTGGCAACCCGTCATTGGCTCGCTCATGGCAGATGGTGGACGCTCAAGTCAGGTGTTCCTCCAAGACCTGATAGTATGAAGATGCGCGTACAAAAAATCCTTGAGGTTCTGAAAATATTACCATCTGGGAAGATGACGAATTCTCCCTGACTTCGCAAAAAGTTGACACTATCAACCTCAGTCTGTTCAAAAGTCCTAGACGTAGCCAGAATGAACCGCTGTTACCTCTGCTTTTTTAACCGACACGTCCGTCACGACAACGCCCACATTTTCTTTTATTATCAACCGCACCTTCAATAATTCCCAATCCCTCAACACACCTGTAACAATAATAACTTGGACAATCACTACAATACCAGATATTTTCGTCTGAATATCCCATCCCACACACTGAACAATTGGCACGTCTACCACCCTGAAATATTTTTGCATTCTCTATCTTTCTTCTTACCTGCTCTTCCGAATCTATCCCCAACTTGCTAAGAATAATATCTATTAATTCGGTGAATAAAATATTTCTAGAATCGATATAATTTATAGTATCTGGAAGACCAGGCAAAACAGTGTCATCAATCAATACTGGTAAAACATATCCAGGCCCCTCAAGGAGTGTTCTGGCATGAATACTTCTTCTTTCATGTTGAGTCCATTTCTTATCTTTATACGACTCAGAAACAAGCATCAAACAATATTTAGAACGATGCATATAAATTTCACCTAACTCTTCATATAAATCTTCTCCCCACAATTCTGCCTTATAGAATTCATCGAAAAATACATTAATATTATTATCGTCTAAACGACTAGCAATCTTTCTTGCAAAATCCCTTTCATTACCAGAGAATGAAATCGCAATATCAAATCTTATATCTTTAATCTTCTTACCCATATCAATGTTCCCAAACAGAATGTAAACTATACGGACAATGTGTAAAACTAAAAAGTTGGATCACGTCAGGGCACTGGAAATTATCACCAAATACTCAATAAGAAGGCTTACATAAGAATACCCGGAGGATGCACACAGGCACCCCCCGGGCACAGGAAACGACTGGACCTCAGACCATCAAGGAGACGATGAGCAGGGCCACGATGTTGGTGATTTTGATCATCGGGTTGACGGCAGGGCCGGCGGTGTCTTTGTAGGGGTCGCCGACGGTGTCACCGGTCACGGCTGCCTTGTGGGCATCGGAACCTTTGCCACCGAAATTGCCTTCTTCGATGTACTTTTTGGCGTTATCCCAGGCACCGCCACCGGTGGTCATGGAGATGGCCACGAAGATACCGGTGATGATGGTTCCCATCAGGACGCCACCCAGGGCCTGTGGTCCGAGGATCAAGCCCACGAGGATAGGCACCAGAACCGGCAACAGGGAGGGAACGATCATTTCCTTGATGGCGGCTGCGGTCAGCATGTCCACGGCCTTGGCATAGTCGGGTTTGGCAGTTCCTTCCATGATGCCGGGAATTTCGCGGAACTGACGCCGCACTTCGACCACAACGCTACCGGCAGCGCGTCCCACCGCTTCCATGCCCATGGCAGCGAAGAGATAGGGCAGCAAACCACCGACGAACAGGCCGATGATGACCAGATGGTTGGAAAGGTCAAAAGCGGTCGCTTTTTTCAACACGATTTGCAGTTCGTGGGTGTAGTCGGCAAACAAGACCAGAGCAGCCAAGCCGGCGGAACCAATGGCGTAGCCTTTGGTAACGGCTTTGGTGGTGTTGCCCACGGCATCCAGGGGATCGGTGATGTTGCGGATTTCTGGGGGCAGTCCGGCCATTTCGGCGATACCACCGGCGTTGTCGGTGATGGGACCATAAGCATCCAGGGCCACGATCACGCCCGTCATGGAGAGCATGGAGGTTGCGGCGATGGCGATACCGTACAGTTCAGCCACGGAATAAGATGCCCACATGGCCAAGCAGACGGCCAAAACTGGCGCGGCAGTGGCCTTCATGGAGAGGCCCAACCCGGCAATGACGTTGGTGCCATGCCCGGTCTGGGAAGCGGCAGCGATGAGCCGCACGGGAGAAAACTGGGTGGAAGTATAATACTCGGTGATCACCACCATGGCTGCCGTCAGGGCCAGACCAATCAAACAGGCCATGTACAGGGCACCCACGCTATAGCCCATGGTGTTGCCGATCATGAGCCATTTGGTGATGGGATAGAAAGCCACGGCAGAGATGGCACCGGCAGCGATCACACCCTTGTAGAGGGCCGTCATGATTCTTTCGCCCTCATTGACTTTGACAAAGTAGACACCAATGATCGAGGCAATGATGGAAACACCACCCAGGGCCATGGGGTAAACCAGGGCATTACCAAATTTGGGCATCACGAGGGCACCCAAAAGGATGGTGGCCACCAGGGTCACGGCATAGGTTTCAAACAGGTCGGCGGCCATACCAGCGCAGTCACCCACGTTGTCACCCACGTTGTCGGCGATCACGGCCGGGTTGCGTGGGTCGTCTTCGGGGATACCGGCTTCGACTTTGCCCACCAGGTCGGCACCGACATCGGCACCCTTGGTGAAGATACCACCACCCAACCGGGCAAAAATGGAAATCAGGGAACCGCCGAATGCCAAACCGACCAGAGGTTTCAGCATGTGCGATGGATTGTCGCCGCCCGACTTCAACAAGATCATGAAGAACACGGCAACACCCAAAAGACCCAGCCCCACCACGAGCATGCCCGTGACGGCCCCGCCACGGAATGCCACTTGCAGGGCAGGGTTAAGTCCGCCTTTCGCTGCTTCGGCGGTCCGCACGTTGGCTTTCACCGACATCATCATGCCGAAGATGCCGGCCGCTCCGGAGAGACCCGCTCCCAGGGCAAAACCAATGGCTGTCATCATGTCCAAAAACATGGCGAGCAGCACGAAAACCGCACCGCCCACATAGGCGATGGTGGTGTATTGCCGTGTCATGTAGGCCTTGGCCCCTTCTTCCACGGCGGCGGAAATTTGCTGCATCCTGTCGGTTCCCGCGCTTAAACCCAGAATCCATCCCCGGTTTTTGAAGGCCCAGGCCACGGCCCCCAATCCGCAGAGGATGGAGAGGTTCAACGCGGTGCTATCTACGTTTAGCATCTGTTCTTCTCCCCACGTCTACTGGTATGAAATGACTGAAAACGGTCCGATCCATGCGGGATCGTCCCTCCAACAAAGGACCCATTACCCCAGAATGGCACACAAGTCACTGAGGACCTTGTCCATGTTCTGCATGCCATCCACGGTTTTGAAGTTACCTTTCCTGCGATAGTAGTCGATCAAGGGCGAGGTCTGGCTGTGATAGACCGACAACCGGTTGCGCACGGTTTTTTCATTGTCATCCGCACGTTGGGTCAACTGGCCGCTGCACTTGTCGCACTCCCCCTCTTTGGCGGGTTTTTTGAACTGGATATGATATCCTTCGCCGCAGGACCCACAGGTCCGGCGACCCGTAATCCGGTTGACCAGAGGTTCGTCCTCGACGGCAATGTCGATGACGTGATCAATGGTCTGTTTGCGGGCCGTGAGCATTTTGTCCAGGGCTTCGGCCTGGGGCACGGTCCGGGGAAATCCATCCAGCAAAAATCCCTTTTGGCAATCGGCTTCCCGGGTGCGGTCGGCGATGATTCCTACCACCACTTCGTCGGGCACCAGACCACCGCTTTCCATGGCGGCCTTGGCTTTTTTCCCGACTTCCGTTCCCGCCTTGACTGCCGCCCGCAACATATCCCCGGTAGACAACTGGGGAATGCCATATTTTTCGGCTATCTGTCGGGCCTGGGTCCCTTTGCCTGCTCCTGGCGGACCCATGAGTATCACCTTCATGACACGTCTCTCCTTGCCTGATTAGGGGTGGTTCCTTGCCGGGACGGACCGGAGATCACCCTTCCTGTATACCTGCTGCGCTTTTTGCCATGCGAATTGTATGTCACTTCAGTCGATGTTCTCCCGCTGTCTGGAGAGACGCGACAACAAGCCCCTGTCCACCTCGGGTGGGGGAGATCGAACTCCGGAAATCCAGTCGAGCAGATCATTATCCGTACACTGGAGGAGTTTTTCCAGGGCCAGACACTCTGTCAAGTCCATTTGTTCCAGATTCAGATGACGACGCAGCAGCTCCTCCATCTCCAGCATGGAGCGTCTGCTGGTGAGAAAAACCAGCCGCCGACGCAGAGCAGGCAAACTTTCCGGGGAAAACATGATGTTCATTCCCCATCAAAGCGGGGGAGTTGTTGTTCCCAATCCGTGGTATCGGTTTCTGATTTTGACCAGGGTGCCTTGCCGTAAAAAAGTGCTGCGTCGGTTTGCACATTGCGGATGATGGCATTATGGAGATCCGCTTTGCGAAAATCCGCAGCACGCAGATCGCAGTCGATCAAACGTGCCCCGGTCAATACGGCTTCGCGCAGATTGACCTGCCGCAACGATGCACCGGTAAAATCAGCGTCAGTGAAGTTTGTACCTAAAACCTGCCCGCCAGTCAAATCCGCTCGTTGCAATTGACCATTTTCCAGTTGGCAGACGAGCATGTTCATGCCGGTCATGATGGCATCAGAAAAATCGCAGCGTTGCAACTGGGAGTGTTGGAAAAAAGCTTCCGCCAGACGTGCCCGGCAAAAACGGGCACCGTTCAGGTCGGCCCATTGCACAAAAATGGCGGAGCAATCGCACCCATCAAGCAGGGTTTCCTGCAAGCGACTCCCGGACAGGAGTGCCCCGGAGAGATTCAGGCCGGACAAATCCAGGCCGGACAAATCCAGGAAACTCAGGTCGGCATCCACGAGCGCACCGTTTTTTCCATGTGCGTCAAGCAATGCAGTTCGGTCCAGAAATCGTTGCAACATGGGTGCGATGCCCCCTCCTGACTCTCATATACACATTAAATCCATACCAGGGGAATAAAACACCAGCCCATGGCAATCGCACTTGAAATCCGGCCATCGATCAGCCAAGTTTTTCACGCCTTGATCTGTCCTGGGAGCGCAGGCGTCTCGCCTGCCTTTGCGGGCGGGACGCCCGCACTCCCGCAGGGCCGTCTCGCCTGCCTTTGCGGCCGTCTCGCCTGCCTTTGCGGCCGTCTCGCCTGCCTTTGCGGGCGGGGACGCCCGCGCTCCCAGGCAAACCCGCGATCCATCCTCATGTACAGAGTCAGGAAGGGTCACATCAACCCTTCCTGACTCCCATGGACCCGTATCAGGGACGCGAAACATCGATGATTTTATTCAGATCATAGTCGGGATTGCCACCAACCTTGGTGACGATCTCTTCCAGACGATCCACCAAGGTTGGTTTTTTGATCTGATAGAGCAGGCCCATGGGGGCCTTGCCCTTGGGACGCCGGGCCAGCTCCATGGCCGCTCCGATATCCGTCACATCGTGTCCGGCTGGAATTTCTTCCACCAGATCCCGGTAATGCTCCACCGTATCGATGTGATTGTAGGAAGTACACTGCGAAAAAAGGTTGACGTAGGCAAACCCCCGGTGTTCGATGGCTCCCTTGATCAAATCCGCACACACTTTCGGTTTGCCGGCGAAGGCCTGGGCCACATAGGTTGCCCCATAGGTCAACATGTAGAGCAAAGGATTCAGGGGTTCGTCGGGTCCGCCATAGGGTGTGGTGTAGGCTTTCAGCTCCGGACGGGAGGTGGGGGAATACTGCCCCTTGGTCAGGCCATAGATGCCGTTGTCAAACAAGATGTAGCTCATATCGACATTTTTCCGGGCCATGTGCGGCATGTGTCCGCCGCCGATGGAAAACCCGTCACCATCCCCGCCGGTCACCATCACCGCCAGATCCGGGCGGGCAATCTGGGCACCGGTGGCCACAGCTCCGGCCCGGCCATGCAGGGTATGCATCTTGTACGACTTGATAAAATACGGAGTCCGGGAAGAGCATCCGATACCCGAGATTGACATCATTTTGGTGGGATCGATACCCAATTCGGAAAGGGCACGGTAGATGGCGTTCAGAATCCCGTGGTGGCCACACCCGGGACACCACACCACCGAAACTTCCGACTTGTAGTCCTTTGGTTTCATTTCGACTTGATGTAATGCGGCTGTGGACATCAGATCAACTCCTTGACTTTGTCAACAATCATGGACGGATTGAATGGCATGCCGCCGCAAATGTTGTAGCGAATGGGATCAATGGAGGTTTCCGCACGGATGAAGTGGGCCAATTGTCCCTGGAAGTTGACTTCCGGCACCAGGATTTTTTTACAGGTAGCCGCGAAGGCTTCGTACTGCTTGACCGGCATGGGCCACATGAGCTTGGGGTAGAACCCTTTGACCTTGTAGCCAGCAGCCCGCAACCTTTGCACCGCTTCGCGCACCACACCAATGGTGCTGCCCCAGGTGATGATGCCCAGGTCGGCATCCCCTGAACCATCCACCTCTACCGGACGATAGGTTTCCACAATCCGGTTGAGTTTGTTGAATCGTTTTTCGTGCATGGCCCAATGGTTGGCTGGATTCCAACTGGGGGCACCGGATTCGTTGTGTTCGAGACCCGTGGCAATATGCATGGCATTGGGAGTTCCCGGGTCGGCCATCGGGGAGATGTGATCCGGGGTGAATTCATACCGCCTGTAGGTTCCCTGTCCATCCCACCGCTTGCGATTGACGATCTTGTAGGAGGCTGGATCCGGAGCCGGAACGGTTTGCGTTGAAAATGCCAGAGATCCATCCGACAGCAGAAGGACTGGACATTGGTACTCTTCGGCCAGGTTCAGGGCTTCGACAGTCATATCCACGCAATCGTGGACATCTTCCACCGACAAGACGACCCGTGCGGCATCGCCATGGGAGCCATGAATGGCCAAAAAGAGATCAGACTGCTCATGTTTGGTCGGCAGACCCGTCGAGGGACCGCCGCGTTGCACATCGACGAGCATGACCGGCGTTTCACTCATGGTGGCCATGCCGAGCATTTCGCTCATGAGAGCCAAGCCCGGACCAGAAGTGGCCGTCATGGATTTCAACCCGGCATAGGAAGCACCCATGACCTGGGAGATCGAGGCAATTTCATCTTCGGCCTGGATCAGGTGCTTGCCGCGTTTGGGCAGATGGGTGGCGACATATTTGGCAATTTCCGTGGCCGGAGTGATGGGATAGGCCGAGAAAAATTCCAACCCACCCAGGATGGCACCCAGGCCCACGGCGTCGTTGCCAGAGATCACGATGATATCCTTGGGAGCCTGGACATCGGCCAGTTTCCAGGGATCGACTTTTTTCACCTTGGCAGCCAGCTCTTTTCCCTTGCTGAACCCCTGGAGGTTGAAATCCAGGACTTCCTGACCTTTCTTCTTGAACTTTTTGGTCAAGGCAGCGATCAGGGTCGATTCATGAATATTGAACAACACCGACAGGGCACCCAGGGCCACCATGTTTTTGGACCGGATGGATTTCATCTCCTTGGCGGCCTGGGTCATGGGGATCGGATAGCCGATCACCCCTGGCGGCAGCTCACCCGGTTCAAAATCCCCACCCGGATAGTCGTAGACCACCGCAGTTCCGGGCCGCATGGCGCTTTTGTTCACTTCGAACGCCTCGCCGTTGAAAACACAGAGTACGTCAAACGTATCACCCTGATTATAAACTCTTTCCGAGCTGGCACGCACCTGATACATGGCGTAGCCACCCTTGACTTCTGCCGGAAAGGTCTTGAACGTATACACATCCAGGCCGGCACGGGCACAGGCTGCCGTGATGAAGTCGCCCGAGGATATGACGCCCTCGCCGCCCTCACCGCCGATGCGGATGATGAGGTCATTCTTCGTCGTCATTCGATCTCCCCTTTTCAATTCTCCCTGGTTATTGCGGGAAAAACAGATAAAAAAGGGGGGATCATCCCCCCATGGCTTTCAGCATGATGACACCCAGGTCCGACGGGCTCCGGGCGATATGGACGCCTGCCGCACCCAGGGCTGCAAATTTTTCTTCGGCGGTCCCTTTGCCACCGGAGATGATGGCCCCGGCATGGCCCATGCGTTTGCCTTTGGGAGCGGTCGCTCCGGCGATGAAACCCACCACGGGTTTGGTCACATGTTTTTTGATGTAGGCGGCGGCTTCTTCCTCGGCGGTGCCACCGATTTCACCAATCATGACAATGCCTTCGGTTTGCGGATCCTTCTGGAACTGTTCCAGGCAGTCGATGAAATTGGTGCCATTGATCGGGTCGCCACCGAGACCGACGCAGGTGCTTTGTCCCAGTTTGACGGCAGTGGTCTGGGCCACGGCTTCGTAGGTCAGGGTTCCGGAACGGGAGACCACGCCAATCTTGCCGGGCATGTGAATGTGTCCTGGCATGATGCCGATCTTGCAGGCTCCGGGGGTGATGATGCCGGGACAGTTGGGTCCGATCAGGCGGGTCTTGCGGCCTTGCAGGTAGCGTTTGGCCTTGACCATGTCCATCACCGGAATGCCTTCGGTGATGCAGACGACCAGATCGATGTCAGTGCTGGCGGCTTCCATGATGGCATCGGCAGCGAAGGGAGGGGGCACAAAGATGACCGACGCATTGGCTCCGGTGGCCCGCACGGCATCGGCCACGGTATCGAATACCGGCAGGCCCAGATGTTTCGTTCCCCCCTTGCCCGGGGAGACACCACCCACCATGTTGGTGCCATAGGCAATCGCCTGTTCCGAGTGAAACGTGCCATTTTTCCCGGTGAAACCCTGGCAAATGACCCGCGTATTCTTGTCTACATAAATGCTCATGAATCAGGCTCCCTTGATAGAGGCGACCGCCTTCTCGGCTGCATCGTTCAGGTCGTTGGCGGCGATGATGGGCAGACCCGACGCGGCCAGGATTTGTTTTCCCTTGTCCACATTGGTTCCTTCCAGCCGGACCACCAGGGGCTTGTTCAGGGACACTTCACGTGCCGCTGCCACAATGCCCTCGGCAATCACGTCGCACCGCATGATGCCGCCAAAAATATTCACCAGGACCGCTTTCACGTTGGAGTCGGAAAGAATCAACTTGAAAGCCGCCGTCACGCGCTCGGTTGTCGCCCCACCGCCCACATCCAGGAAGTTGGCCGGGCTGCTTCCCTTCAATTGAATGATGTCCATGGTAGCCATGGCCAGACCGGCTCCGTTGACCATGCAGCCGATGGAACCATCCAGGGCGATATAGTTCAGATCATGCTTGGAGGCTTCGATCTCCTTGGCATTCTCTTCGTTCAGGTCACGCAGTTCCTCGATATCCTTGTGCCGATAGAGACCATTGGAATCAAAATTCATCTTGGCGTCCAGGGCGATCACATCCCCCTCGCCCGTGACCACCAGCGGATTGATTTCGACCAGGGAGGCATCATTTTCCACAAAAGCGGTATACAGGCTGGTCATGAACTTCACGGCCTTGCCGATCTGCTTTTCTTTCAGTCCCAGACCGTAGGCAAGGTTGCGAGCCTGAAAACCGGTAAATCCAACAGCCGGGTCCACGGCTTCCTTCAGGATTTTTTCGGGATGTTTGGCGGCCACTTCCTCGATTTCCATGCCCCCTTCGGTGGAGGCCATCATGGTCACCCGGCTGGTGCCGCGGTCAATCACCATGCCCAGGTAGAGTTCCCGGGCAATGTTGCACCCTTCTTCGACATAGATGCGTTTGACTTCCTTGCCGGCAGGGCCGGTTTGTTTGGTGACCAGGGTCATGCCGAGCATCCGCTGGGCCTGTTCCCGGACTTCGGCAACACTCTTCACCACTTTCACACCGCCGCCCTTGCCGCGTCCGCCGGCATGAATCTGGGCTTTGACGACAAACACATTGCCACCCAACTCTTCGGCGGCTTTCACGGCTTCATCCGGGGTGAACGCCACCCGGCCACGCGGAACCGTTACCCCGTAACGGGCCAGAATCTGCTTCGCTTGATATTCATGGATATTCATTGGGGCTCCTACCTCGTCACAAAAAAGTATTCATGCATTCGAACCGCGTGTCCGCCGGTCCCATGCCGCCGACCGGTCTGCAAAACCTCCTGGCCGTGCTGCCTGGCTTCAATAACGGTTCACTCCAGAGTTTGTGCCCTTCGCCTGTTTTCCATTCGGTGCAGTGGAGAATAGGGGGGAATCGTCTTTTGTCAACTCCTGCTGTTGGCGATTTCTTCGGAATATTTCACTCTGAAACCCTGAAACAAATCGGGGCAGGAAGCCACCGGCCTCCCGCCCCATCCCTGGTCCTGCACCGTCCTGGTCTCCGGGGGCCAGGCTGCCATCAGGGCAACCAGATGAATTCCCGGATAAATCATCTATGGAAACCGTGTGCCGGTCAACTTCCCCCCCGGACCTGCCCGGCAAGTCGGACATACGCCACGGATCAATCTTGACACACAGGCGCGGAGGATAACACTCCATACATTCCATCTCAAGGGATGCGCAATTTTTCACACCATCCACGCACACTTGGGGATATCCAGCAGCCGCAACCACATCCGCACATGACGAAAATCCCACACCACGACCCATCTGCATGTGCCGGAAAGACCTGGCAGCCATGACCATGGCCATGGCTGCCATTGACGGTTCAACGATATCCGGGACGCAAGGGGTTTCAGCCAATGATGGCATTCAAGGTTGGGCTGGGCCGCTGTGCCCTGGCCACCTTGGCTGGATCCGTGTGGTAATAGCCACCCAGGTCCATGGGTTTGCCATGACCGGCTTTCAGCTCTTCCCAGATTTTGGCTTCATTTTTCTTCAGTTGGTCGGCAATGGGGGCAAAATGACTCTTGAGTGCGGCATCGTCATTCTGCTCGGCCAAGGCTTGTGCCCAGTGCAGCGCAATGTAGAAGTGGCTGGCCCGGTTGTCCACCTTGCCCACGGAGCGACCCGGGGACATGTTGTTGTCCAGCAACTTGCCGATGGCCTGATCCAGGGTTTTGGCCAGCACGGCGGCCTTGGGATTGTTGCGGGTCTGGCTCAAATGCTCCAGGGAGGCACCAAATGCCGAAAATTCTCCCAGCGAATCCCACCGCAGATGCCCTTCTTTCACAAACTGCTGCACATGCTTGGGTGCCGAACCGCCGGCACCGGTTTCGAACAGTCCACCGCCCTGCATGAGGGGAACGATGGAGAGCATTTTGGCGCTGGTGCCCAGTTCCATGATCGGGAACAGGTCCGTCAGATAGTCGCGCAGCACGTTGCCGGTAACCGAAATGGTATCCTGGCCGTTTTTCATGCGGGTCAGTGAAACACGGGTGGCTTCCCGGCCCGGCAGGATGCGAATATCCAGCCCGGAGGTGTCATGATCCTTCAGGTACACTTCCACCTTTTTGATCAACTGGGCATCGTGCGGACGGTCCTTGCTCAACCAGAAGATGGACGGCATTCCAGAGAGTCTGGACCGATTGACGGCCAGTTTGACCCAGTCCCGAATGGAGGCATCCGTGGCCTGACACATACGCCAGATATCCCCGGCTTCGACCTTGTGTTCCATCAGAGTCTTGCCGGCAGCATCGACAATGCGGATCGTGCCGTTGCCAGGGGATTTGAAGGTGGTATTGTGGGAGCCATACTCTTCGGCTTTTTGGGCCATCAGGCCGACGTTGGGGACGGTGCCCATGGTCGCCGGGTTGAACGCACCATGTTGCTTGCAGAAATTGATGGTCTCGTCGTACACCCAGGAGTAGCTGCTGTCCGGAATGACGGCTTTGGTGTCGTACTCCTTGCCATCCGGTCCCCACCCCTTGCCGCTGTTGCGGATCATGGCCGGCATGGAGGCATCGATGATGATGTCACTTGGTACATGCAGATTGGTGATCCCTTTGTCGGAGTCCACCATGTACAGCGTGGGCTGTTTGGCCATGCAGGCCTTGATATCCGCTTCGATGGCCTGGCGTGGTCCCTCGGGCAGTTTGCCGATCTTGGCCAGCAGATCGCCAAAGCCGTTGTTGACATCAACGCCCAGTTCCTTGATCTTGTCGGCGTGTTTGTCGAACACATCCTTGAAGAAGACCGTCACCGCATGACCAAAGATCATGGGATCGGAGACCTTCATCATGGTCGCCTTCATGTGCAGGGAGAAGAGGACACCCTGTTTCTTGGCGTCCGCGATCTGTTCATCGATGAAGGTGCGCAAGGCGGCAATGCTCATGAAGGTGCCATCGATCACATCACCCTCTTTCATGGGCACCTTGTCCTTCAGCACCTGCACCGCACCGCTGGCATCGACAAACTCAATGCGGGAATTCCCCGCCGAAGCCGCCGGAATGGTCAGCGATTTTTCATTGGAGCAAAAATCCCCGCTCTTCATGGAGACCACATGGGTCTTGGAATCCGGTGACCAGGCTCCCATTTTATGGGGGTTTTTCTTGGCAAATTCCTTGACCGACTGCGGTGCCCGGCGATCCGAATTGCCCTCTCTCAGGACGGGGTTGACGGCGCTCCCCTTCACCTTGTCGTAGCGGGATTTGGCCTCCCGTTCGGCATCGGTTTGGGGTTTTTCCGGATAATCTGGAATATCGTAGCCCTGGGATTGCAGTTCCTTGATGGCTTCCTTGAGCTGGGGAACCGAGGCACTGACATTGGGCAGTTTGATGACATTGGCGTCCGGGGTCTTGACAAGCTTGCCCAGCTCAGCCAGATCATCGGGTTGCCGTTGGGCTGCGGTGAGTTTTTCAGGAAAACTGGCAATGATGCGTCCTGCCAATGAAATGTCCTTCGTCCCTACGGTAATGCCAGCCGGACGGGTAAATGCCTTGAGGATGGGAAGAAAAGAGCCACTGGCCAGCTCCGGAGCCTCGTCCACCTTGGTATATATGATATCCATATGCCCTTCCGCGTTCTGATTTGACATCTTGAATTTCTCCCGATTGCAAACGAGTTGCCTGGTGTTTGTTGATCACAATGGCGTTTAGATTTTCGAAACTCCAAACATCTGGGCACGATGACGGCATGCAGCATCCATGGCGATCCCATCTTCCACCTGTTCCCGACTTTGCCGCCAGGATCATCCTGTTTTTGATACGACGCCGGGAATTTTGGTCTTGATTTTTGCTGTGCAGAATTTTAATCTCCCCCTAACTGTACTTTATCCAGAATCGATCCAGAATCGCCATATTGAAATGTCAGTCTGGACAAGCACACAATTTCCAAGAATATCACACTGAAAATCCCTGCTCAAGGGAAAGAAATTCGGCGGAAAAGGGAACCCGCAAGGCGCATGCCTGGATTCAAGGCGCAAAAACACCGCAGGGTCTGTCTCTGTCGGGTGCAGTGTCCGCTGATGCAGGGGTTTGCAGCCCCGTTCCAGGGACCTGTTCCCGGGCGATGTCGGGTGCAAGTGGATTTTTTGGGACAAACATGAGATATCCTCGGATACAGGAGGAAACGAAACATGACGACCATCACCTTTGACACCTTGAAATTCGTGCGCCGACTCAAGGATTCAGGAATTCCTGAGAACCAGGCCGAAGCCATATCCGAAGCTTTCAAGGATGCACAGGCCGCCCAGATTGAAGAATTGGCATCCAAACGGGATTTGAAGGAATTGGAAGGACAGCTTGCCACCAAGGCGGATGTGGCCAAGGTGGATATTCATGTCCTGGAACTGAAACACGACTTGAAGGAACTGGAACTTCGCATGACCATCAAGCTTGGTGCCATGCTTCTTGCCGCCGTTGGTCTTGTGGTCACGGCCAACCGACTTTGGCCCATGCCCGTGCAATACGTCCCACCCCCTCACTCATTCCAGGAAATGCGCCCAACTGCCCCGGTACAACCTCAAGCCCCAGTCCTGCCACCAACGGTATCGACACCACCGACACGTTGATTTTCTCTCCTGGCAGCCATCGTGCCGCCACTCCCCCACCGGCTCATGCAATCGAAAAATATCTTGCCATGTTGGCGGAAAAAGGTGGAAAAGGATTTGGTGATGAAGCGCCGCCGTTTAAGCCTCCACATCGTTCCGTTTTTTGGAAGTGCTGCTCTGTCAAAGATCAGTTCATTCGACATCCAGGCCACCATGGACCGTCTGGAGAATCGGTATCAAAAAAGCGGGTGATTTTTTCTGGCGGAATTACACAGGAATTACACAAGACCAACAAAAAAGGGCTACAGCGCACTCTGTAACCCTTTGGTATATATGGTGCCCAGGGGCGGAATCGAACCACCGACACGAGGATTTTCAGTCCTCTGCTCTACCAACTGAGCTACCTAGGCACACTGTTCTGAAACCAACCCGAAAAAGATCCCGGAAAAGACGAGCCAAGGAACGGTGCTTCACCAGGACGAATGGCTTATACTACGACTCCCGATAACGTGTCAACGTCCGTGAATGCACATGACCTGGGAATTGCGTTTTTGTCTGGAATCTGACCGGCAGTCGCGTGTCCGTGAGCGGGTGAGCGATTTTCTTCTGGCAGGAAAAGCCACCGCAGTCACCATCATGGATGCCTCGGCCAAGGGAGTCTTGACCCCTGACACGGATTTTACCGACTGTCAGGTGGTGGCTTATTTTTTGCCGGATCATGATCCCCTGGCAACGGAACTGGAGCTGCGACTTTTTTTGTTTTCGCTGGGGGTGACCCGGGACCCGGCCCCACAGTGGCAACGTCTGGCCGATCAGGATTGGCAGGAAGGCTGGAAAGTCGGGCTTGGACCACAACCCGTGGGGCAAAAATTTCTGGTCGTGCCGTCCTGGATCACCCCGGCGTCGGACACGTCCCGGTTGATCATTCGTCTGGATCCGCAGATGGCTTTTGGCAGTGGCTCGCATGCCACCACCCAGGGTTGCCTGATCGCCATGGAAGAGCGTGCCGCAACCCACCCATTGGGGGATTTTCTCGACCTGGGTACCGGCTCCGGCATCCTGGCCATTGGCGCGGCCCTGTTGCACGCCGGTTCCGTTACCGCCACAGACCCCGATCCGATTGCCGTCACCACCAGTCGTGACAATTATAATCGCAACTGGCAGAATGGCTTTCCGGAATTTTTCTGTCTGGAAACCGACCTGCTTCCCCGGGGACGCTACCATACCGTGGTCGCCAATATTCTGGCCCCGGTCCTGTTGACGATGCTGACCGCCCAGGCAAAAATATCAACAAACGAGGAACCCTCTTTGGCACACATTCTGGTTCCTGGAGGTTTCCTCATCCTTTCGGGTATTCTTGTCGAACAGGAAGAGTTGATTGTGGCAGCTTGTGCCAGGGCAGGTTTGGAGCGCATCCAGACCCGGCATTGGGACGAATGGAGTGTCGTGACGGCCTGCAAGCCACAGACGCCATCTTGACAAACCGTCTCCCAATATCCGAAACGGGAACAATTCATCATGAACCTGCCAGCAACAAACGTGCGGGGATACACATGAGTTTATTCGAAGTGGTGGGTTGGCATCAGGGAACAGTGCGCATGCTGGATCAGCGATTGCTGCCGGATCAGGAACTCTATCCGGAATATTCCAGCGCCGCCGAAGTGGCAGAGGCCATCCGGTCCATGGTGATCCGCGGGGCACCGGCCATCGGTTGCGCAGCCGCTTTCGGCGTGGCGGTCGAGGCGTACCGTCTCTCGCGGCAAGGCATCTCTTCCGGCTGGAAAGAAGCCCTGCTTCCCGGCTTCCAGGTCTTGCTGGAAAGCCGTCCGACAGCGATCAATCTGGCCTGGGCAATTGCGCGGATGCAGCGGGTCATGAACGCGCATCCAACACCCGCAGACCTGCCCGCCCGGTTGCTCGCCGAAGCCGAGGCGATCCATCGTGAAGATGTGGCCTCCTGTCGGGCCATCGGTCAGCATGGGGCCGCACTCGTCCAGGCACCCGACAATCGTCCCCTGACCATCATGACCCACTGCAATGCCGGTGCCCTGGCAACAGCCGGTTATGGCACGGCCCTGGGTGTCATCCGGGCCGCGCACGCCGCCCAAAAGTCCATCCGGGTGGTGGCTTGTGAAACCCGCCCCTATCTCCAGGGAGCGCGGCTGACCGCCTGGGAACTGGTCAAGGAAGGCATTCATACCACCCTCATCACCGACAGTATGGCCGGCCACCTGATGAGTCAGGGCGAAATCGACATGATTGTCGTCGGCGCCGACCGCATCGCCGCCAATGGCGATACCGCCAACAAAATCGGCACCTATACCCATGCCGTATTGGCCAATCGCAACGGCATTCCCTTCCTGGTGGCCGCCCCCCTCTCCACCATCGACCTCCATACCTTGCGCGGCTCTGACATTCCCATCGAGGAACGTCCTTCCGAAGAGGTAACCCATTTTCTCGGTCGGCGAGTCGCCGCCGCAGGCGTCCATGTGCGCAATCCCGCCTTCGATGTGACTCCTGCTGAACTCATCTCCGCCATCATTACGGAAAAGGGGGTCGTCCGGGCACCCAATAAAGAAAAAATCAAGGCCTTGTTCAACACCTGATCAACAGAAGCTCCCAAACCGGCAGCATGTGAAAAGACTTTAAACAATCTTTGGATTCTCCCGTCAAGGACGCAAGACAAGCCATGTCCGCTCAACAGTTGACCAGTGCAGAAAAACAGCAACGCGAATTCGTTCGCATCGATGACATGCTCCCCTTCGCCTGGGCCAAAATTCCTGAAGATGAGATCAAGAAAATTTTATTGCACTATGAAAAACACCGGGAATTCCCGGCCAAGACTGGTGATGTCAATGCACTTCTTTCCTCCATGGACATCAACGACAAATTGAAACTGCTCGAACGCGAGGAACCCAATCTGGCCAAAATTCTGTCCCGGTTGGACATGAAACTCAACTTTCTCATTCGCCTGTTTCATCCGGGTGAGCAGCAACAACCCTTGATCCCCACCCCGATCAACCTGAGCGGAGGCGGCCTCGCCTTCTGGGAACGGGATGTGCCCCTGGAGATTGGCGAGGTCCTGCATATCCGCATCGCCATCTCTCCCGACTCTTTGGCCGTCATCGAGTGTTACGGACGGGTGGTCCATGTGCGTCACAAGGATCATGACGACCTGGACAAGGTGGCACTCAATTTTGAACCCATCCTGAGCCAGGATCGGGAAACCATCATCCAACACATTTTCAAACGCCAGGCCGAACGTCTGCGTGCCAAAAAGCAGGTTTGACCGCATCATGGACAAGTCTCCCAAAAGTGCGCGGGACAATCCCTTCCCTGGAAACCGAGGCAAGGCCTTCAATCGTCTGGAACCGGATGTTCCCTTCTGGTGGCGTAAAATCACCCGTCATCTGATGACTGCCCGTACCCAACAGCTCCGGGTGGATGGCAAACTTCCTTTCAGTCGCATCAATCTGGAACAATTTTTTACGGATCATCTTCCAAAGCTCCGTAAAAGGTCAGCCAACGAGCAGTCCGCTCCCGCCCTGACAAAAAGAGTTGATATCCTGACCAGCCTGGAAGACAAGCTGGATGCATTCGTGGCCATGCTCCAACCAAAAAATGGTCAGGGACGCATTCATCAAACCCCGATTCCCATCCAATTCGGTGGACAACGTTTTGCCTTCTGGGAAAAAGATCCAGACCTGCAAACCGGTGATCAAATCGAGATTCACCTGGGTCTTTTTCCGGATGATTACATATTGTTGCATGGTTACGCCCAGGTGATTCAGACCGCGACGGATCCGCAAAGCGGGTTGACCCGGGTTTTTTGTGAAATGGTGATCATGGGACATGATCCTGTACGTTCTGCCCACATCATGCCGCGCCTCCACAAGCAACCAGACGTTCCCAAGGCAGATGTGTCCCATGCCAGACCACTCCCCACCACTTCAGTTTCCACCACCACGGAAACGCCTGCCCAACCCGCACGTGACTTGACACGTGTCGAACCGGCTCCACCGGCAGCGCCCCTTTCAGCCCGGGAAATACAAACAAACACTCCCCTGGTCTCGGAACCTTTGTTTCAGGTTGACGCCGGGCCAACCGATGACAACGCGGCCAATCGTCGGCAGGCCTACCGAGTCAATGACGATATTGCATTCTCCTGGAAAGTTGTCAGTCACGAAGATATCGCAGAAGCCCAGAATTATTTCAGACAGCACGATCGTCTTCCCATACGCAACAAAGAATCCCGCATTCGCGATCTCCTTGATCAATATGTTGCAAATCTGCAACGTCTGGACAAACGCTTCTCGCGTACCGAGGTCCTGCTCTCCTGGTTTCGTTTTGAGTTGCTGGCCTTGTTTCAACGCGCCATGCGTTCCAGTGACGAGGAAACGGTGTTGATGTGCGCCGTTCAACTTCATGAAATTTCGAATGAAATTGTTTCAAGACCCGAGTCGATCACCCCCCAGTTTGCGCAGGTGATGACGCTGATTCGCAAGCGTCTGGAACAGCAGCAAAAAAATTCCGTCCTGGATCCCCTTCTGGCGGCCAACAGGATCAATGAGGGAAAGGATCTCATCCTTAAAACCAATCGGGAAATTGACAAAATCATTCAGGAAGTTGCCACGCTGACACCGGCCTTGACCCAAAAGGTCGAGCTGTTCCACAACAGCATGGGAGCGATCCAGCTTCCCCAGACGGCGGGGAAAATAAAACGATCTTCCGGCACGGAGCATATGACCAAAAGCCAAGTCAATCTGAGCGCCACTGGGGTGGCTTTCCGGACCAGCGAAACTTTTCTTGAAAAAGGGGATTATGTCCAACTCAACCTGGAACTGAGTCCCAATGGCACCGACTTCATCACCTACACGGCCTATGGACAGATCGTCATGATCAAGCAGCTCTCCGTGGGAAAGCCTCTCCGTATTGCCACGCAATTTATTCTCATACCCAGAAAAATGGAAGAACATCTGGGTGCCCACATTGCCCGCCGGCAAAGAGAGTTGCTGCTGGTAAAATAATATTTTCCTTGCTGAAAACAAAACCCCGTCTAAACCGGAAACTACCGGTGCAGGATCAATTCCGATGCCACCTTGACACCCAGGTAGGCGAGAATCAGAAAAGAATAACCAGCCGCCGTAAAATGCACGGCACGCCGGCCACGCCAGCCGTGTCGTTCATGTCCGTAGAGCAGCAGACCGAATACCACCCAGGTGACCCAGGATAGAATCACCTTGTGATTCAGGATGAAATAAATTCCCTGTCGCTGGTGGGAAAAAAATCCACCGGTCAGGATACTCAGGGTCAGCAGGACCATTCCCAGGCGCAAAATCCAGAACATGCGATCTTCGAGAACGCCCAGGGGTGGAAACATGCTGAACATGGGGCCGAATTTTTTTTTGCGCAGGGCATGCTCCTGGAAGGATTCCAGAACGGCCAGGACGGCGGCGATGGTCAACAGGCCATAGGCGAGCAGGGACAAAGTCAAGTGACTGATCAGCAGAGGATCTTCGACATCCCGGAGAACGGGATGTTCAGAGGGAATCACCCGCGACAGCAGCAACAAGATGAGAATCAACGGCAACAGGATCAGGCCGACTGAACGGGCTTCATGGCGTTCCATGCGCCAGCCCACCAGAAACAACAAGCCCATGAATATGGCCACCAGGTTCAGGGAGTGGGCCAGATCCACCGACAGCATGCCGCCGCCCCGAAACAAGGATGCCACCAGGAGCAGACCTTGTGCAGTCCAGCCGACAGCCACCACCCACCAACTGGCAAGGGATGGCTCCGTGATTTCCCGCAAATGATTACGTACAAATATCCAGGTGGCCGCGCCATAGGCCAGGACGGATACCCAGAACAATACGTTGACCATGCAAACCGCCTCATCTCTTTCAGGACTGCCCATTGACAAAGGTACGCCAATTATCTACTCCATCTCCAGGTCCAGTGCAAACCCGTTGCAGGATGATGCATGGAAAAGAGCGAGTCATCAGGAGAAGAGACCAGACCTTGCACCATGATTGTCGTGGCCGCCGGGCAGGGCAAACGTTTTGGGGGTGGGTTGCCCAAGCAGTACCGTCCGGTGGCGGAGCGTCCGTTGCTGGTTCACACTCTGACACATTTGCACGCCCATCCCCTGATTGATCGGATTGTACCGGTGATTGCCCCGGATGGTCTGGTTCTCTGGGAAAAAATCATGCGGCCCTGGCTGGAATCCCTGCCCAAGGTTGCCTGGCCTGTCGCCGGCGGCGCGGAGCGGCAACATTCGGTGCGCAATGGTTTGGCAGCCTTGGACCTGGCACCCGATGCCTGGGTGGGAATTCATGATGGTGCCCGCCCTCTCGTACTGCCTGATCTTCTGGACCGGCTTTTCCAGGCCAGATCCCTGGCCGATGCCCTGCTGGTGGCTTTGCCGGCCCAGGATACCGTCAAACAGGTTTCACCCGGACAGCATATCATGACCACCCTGAATCGTCAGGAAATCTGGTTGGCCCAGACTCCCCAGATTTTCCGTTATGCCCTCGTGCAGGCTGCCCATGCGCAGGCCGTTGCATCCGGGTTCATAGGCACCGATGATGCGTCACTGGTGGAACATCTGGGTGTGGCGGTGCGGGTGGTGTCGGGTGATGTGCGCAACATCAAGGTGACCCATCCCCATGACGAAACCATCGTCACCCTGTTTTTGCGCGGAGGCTGATCATGAAAATCTGCATTGGACAGGAACTCCATGTTCACGCCCGGGTTGCCAGACGTTCCCTGGTGCTGACATGAATATTCACATTGGACAGGAATTCCATGCTCACGTCTGGGTTCCCGGACAGCCTTTGGTGCCGGCATGAATATGCGCATCGGGCAGGGATTTGATGTCCATGCCTGGGTGACCGGGCGGTCCCTGGTGTTGGGTGGGGTGCATATTCCCCATGCCCAGGGATTGTTGGGACACTCCGATGCCGATGTCCTCTTGCATGCCGTTTGCGATGCTCTTCTCGGTGCTGCCGGTCTGGGGGATATTGGCCACCATTTTCCCGATACCGATCCAACCTTCAAAGGCATTGACAGCACCCTGCTCGTCGAACAGGTCATGCACCAGTTGGTGCAAGCGGGCTGGCAGGTCATCAATCTCGACACGACCATCCTCTGCCAAAAACCCAAACTCGCCCCTTACATGCCGCACATGCAATCCCGCATCGCCGCTTTGCTGCGGGTGGAACCAGCCCAGATCAACATCAAGGCCACCACCACGGAAAAAATGGGCTTTGTCGGCCGCCAGGAGGGAATGGCCGCCATGGCCGTTGTCCTGCTGGGTTCAAGGTAAAGCAAAAAAAATGCCAAAAAACCAAAAAATTTGCCATGGCCCGCCCCCTGGGCTTTTTTGCAAACGGCGCAAAAAAGCGGAGCCAGCCCCCTGGACCCCGTTTCAGACAGGCCCATAACCAAAGCCATGATCAGGGCCGGTTGTCTCTGTCTCGGCCAGGCGACGCAGGGCATTGCAGGCAATGGGAGTTCCGATGACGGCCACCAGATCGTTGGGCTTGAATTGAAAATCGGGATCGGGATTGGCGATCAGTTCTCCCAAGCGCAACACCCCAACGACAGACGCCCCGGTCTGTTCGCGAATCCGGCCTTCCCGGAGCGACCTGTCAATCAGAAAACTCGTGCCAGACACGGGGACCCATTCCAGATCAAATTGCGGCTGGGCGGTCTGCATCTGCTGGAGGGTTTGCAGGTCCAGGGCACCATTCCACAAGGGACCATAAGTATCCTGGCGAATGGTATCGCTGTATTTTTGGATGGTGGTCAGGGGAATGTGCTGGTGCAGCA
Source organism: Magnetococcales bacterium (assembly GCA_015228935.1). Classification (NCBI taxonomy): domain Bacteria; kingdom Pseudomonadati; phylum Pseudomonadota; class Magnetococcia; order Magnetococcales; species Magnetococcales bacterium. The sequence goes on from JADGCO010000021.1 coordinate 45,676, forward strand.
AGGCCTGACGCACAAATTCCAGTCCTGCCTCGAATTCCGGATGAATGACCCCCACAGCCCCGGCATCGCGAATCATGTGCATGTGACTGATATCCGAAGTCCGGACCACGATGCGACACGACGGATTCAGGTCATGGGCCTGACGAATCACGCCCAGAACCACGGCCAGACCGGGTGTGGTGATCAACAACATGTTGGCACGGGTCATCTTGGCGGCCTTGAGGACCGGTCTCTGGGCCGCATCACCAAAAATGACCGGCAAACCCTCAACCTTCGCCAGTTCCATGCGACGTTGATCGAGGTCGATCATGACAAAAGGTATTTCCAGGCGTTGCAGGACCATGGCCAGTTGGATGCCGATCCGACCGCACCCCACGACGACAATGTGTTTTTCCAGGCGCGATTTGGGCAGATTGACGCTGTAGAGTGGTTCACGTCGAAAATGACGTCGTTGCAGGGCATACAGACGTGCGGTTTGTCCGGACACCATGGGCGTGAGGACCATGGTCATCACGGCAGCCGACATGACCAGGGCATGAACCTCCTGGCTGATGCCGCCACTGGCAAGGCCCACCTTGGCCAGAACGAGGGAAAATTCGCCAATCTGGAACAGGCCGAGTCCAACCGCCAGAGGCACGACATTGCCGTAGCCAAACACCCGGGCCAAAAAGAAAAAAATCGCCGCCTTGCCGACCCCGACCGCCACGACCAGAATGACGATTTCCCGCCCATGTTGCAGCAGAAAGAATGGATCCAGCAACATGCCCACAGAGACAAAAAAGAGCAGACCGAACAAATCCCGGAGGGGCACGATGTCGCTCAATGCCTGGTGGCCATGGTCGGATTCACTCAACACCATGCCCGCCACAAAGGCACCAAACGCCAGGGAAAGACCAGCCAGATAGGTGGCATAGCCAACGCCCAGGCCAATGGAAGTGACGGCCAGCAAAAACAGTTCCCGGGAACCGGATTTGGCCACCCGGGCCAGAATCCAGGGCAGAAAACGGGTGCCCAGAAGAATCATGCCCGACAGAAAAGCACAGGCCTTCACGACCGCCATGCTCAATATGGGAAGTCCTGCCGCTGGATCATTGAGTTTGGGCAGAATGATCATGAGAGGAATGACGGCCAGATCCTGGACGATCAACATGCCGATCATCACCCGGCTGGAGAGCGTGCCAATCCACCCCTGGAGCATCAATGTCTTGAGAATCACCATGGTGCTGGAGAGGGAGATCAGGGCACCCAGCCACAAAGACGGCAACCAGCCCCAACCCAATAACCAGCCCACTCCATATCCATACGCAATGGTCAGGACCATCTGGATGGGCGTGCCAATCAGGGCAATACGACGTACCGGTTGCAGCTCCTTGAGGGAAAACTCCAGCCCCAAGGCAAACAAAAGCAGCGCCACACCGATTTCGGAGAGCAGGTCGATATCGTGAACGTTGGAGACGGTCAGGATGCCGGTGTTGGGACTCACCGCCACCCCGGCCAGAATATAGCCAATGATCAAGGGGAGACCCAGACGCTGGGCGATGATTCCGCCGACCAGGGCGGCCAGCATGATCATGACAATATCGGTGGCAATGCCCATTCAGGATCAATCCTTTGATAAAAACCGGTCCGATACATTCAGGTCTTGCGGCATGACCGTGCTGGTTCAGCATGAATCCGACAAACGACCTTCACTGATAAGCTGCTTTTCGTTCCTCCCAGGTTATTCCCTGGTGGTTTGCCCGCCCGCATGGTCCACCTCCGTTTCACCCGGCGATGGGAGACTCCCCCATTTCATGAAAAATGTCAAGGTGTTTCATATTGTTGGATTCGGAGTCGGACGCGGTCGCCACCATCAAAGCTGCGCCCCGGCATTTTCAGGAATTGGAAGGAGCCGGGACAACTGCCCCTACCGGTTGGCGCATCCAACCCGGTTTATGGCATTGAGATGGAGCCTCCTTGCGGATTATGATGGACTGGAGGAGTAAAATGCTGGACAATCCGGGCATGGAGAAGCCGTTTCCGTGTGACAGGGTGCCGCATCTTCGAATTGGGTAATGTTCTTATGGCTGAACGCGATTGATTTGTCACATCCGGAATTGTGAATTCACTTGTGTGCAAAAAATTTAATCTTTTGACCCTCTTCAAGTTCTCTGTCTGGCTCATTTTTCTGAGTATCGGATCAGGTCCGGGTCTAGCCGAAGAAAAGCGCCTCATCGCCCACATTCGCCATCGTCCGCCGTACATGATTGTTCAGGGACAATATTTCGGTGGATCCCTCAAGGAAATTCTCGATCTCGCAGCCCAACGAGCAGGATATCACGTCGAGTGGCAGGATGTCCCCTTTGCCAAAAGCATTGAAGCCCTGAAATCCGGGGAAGTGGATCTGGTGCCTCGCACCGTTGTCACCCCGGAACGACATCAGTGGGTTCGCTTTCTGCCACCCATCGGCTTCGAACAGCAGGATATCCTCTTCCTGACCCGCAAAGGCCGGGAAAAAACCATCCGCAACTATGATGACTTGAAAAACCTCCGCATCGGCCTCAAAAAAGGCACCGCCTATTTTGAGCGGTTCAACAAGGATACCACCCTGAACAAACACCCGTTCGCGGGAGATGATTACGGCCTGCTCAATCAATTCATGAGCGGTGCCGTGGATACGGTGATCATCCTGGATCGCCGCGCCATGGACAGTACACTGGCAGGCATGGGATTCACCGATTTCGGTTATGCCCAGTACCGACTGATTCAAAACCTGGAGCTGAATTACGGCTTTTCCAAGGCCTCGACCCACCCCGAGGCCGCCGATGCCGTGGAACGGGAATTGCGGACCATGATGGCCAAAGGGGAGGTGGATACCCTGTTGGCCCAAGGCCTCATGGGACCTTCTGACACGGGACCAGTCTCCCGTTTGACCCCGGAAGAGAGTCAGTGGTTGTCAGAACACCCGGAACCCTTCCGTGTCCGTTATGAAGCGAATCGAGCGCCATTCCATTTCATCCAGGACCAGCTTCCCCAGGGGTTTTCCATCGATTATCTGGATCTTTTAGCCACCAGACTGGCTCTTCCCCTGCAATATGTCGTCGCGGCTCCCGGTTCCAACGCCCTGCAACAGTTGCAAGATGGCACAATCGAGATTGTCCTGGATCCACTGCCGGAGGGGAAAGAAAAAAAATCTTTTATTTTTACAGCGCCCTATCCAGGCAGTGCATCGGGCATGGCCTTGCCGGAAAAAATGACTCCTTTGCGGGATCTGTTGCAGAAGGCCATGTCCCGGATCACCACCGAAGAGATGAAACAGCTTCGGGAAAAATGGCCGGCGGTTTTCCAGCAGGAAATGGTCACAACAGCCTCTGCAAACGAATCCTCACCGCAATCGCGTCTCCATTTGTCACCCGAGGAAACCCTCTGGCTGCGCGACCATCCCCGGGTCCGATTGGCTGTGGAATCAAACCATCCACCCTTTGAAATGCTCCAGGATGGCAAATGGATCGGACTGACCGCTGATTTCATCGCCTTGTTGGCCAGGATGACAGGGATGGCACTGGAACCCGTGCCAAGAATCTCGGAGGCAGATGGACCCCAGATGGTTATCGGGCAACAGGCCGACGTGGCTTCTGCATTTCTGTTTCTGGAGGAACGGCGCGATCCCCTGCACCTGACAGAAGGATACATCACCTTTCCGGTGGTGATTGTCACCCGACGTGACGCCGCCTTCGTCAATGGCCTGGATGACCTGACGGGACTCAAGGTGGCCGTGGTACGAAACGGGCCAGAGGCTCGTCTGCTGGAAAAGCATCACCCCCTGCTCCGCCAGGTTCTGTTCAACACCACGGCTGAGGCCATGCTGGCAGTGGATGCTCGCCAGGTGGACGCCCTGGTCGAAAATCTCGCCAAAGTGAGCCATACCCTGAATCACCTGCAACAAGACCGCTTGCACATCGCCTCCCCCACCGCCTACCAGGCCGGACTCTTCCTGGCTGTGCGTTCCGATTGGCCGGAACTGGCGGCAATTCTGCAAAAAGCCCTGAACCAGATCAGCCCCAGGGAAAAAAATGCCATCCGCAATGCCTGGATGGCCGTGCAGATGCAGATCGGTGTTGATCTCAAGCAACTGTTCATCTGGGGCGGACCATTGCTGCTGCTTGTCTTGCTGGTGATCGGCTTTGTGGTGGTCTGGAATCGCCGCCTGGGCAGGGAGATTGTCGAGCGCAAAGAGGCAGAATCTGCCCTGGAGGCCGCAGAGGAGTACAGCCGGTTGCTGCTGGAATCGGTGGGAGAAGGCATTTTTGGCGTGGACCAGGAGGGACGTTTTCACTTTATCAATCCCAGCGGCGCAGCCCTGCTGGGGGTAAAGCCGGAAGAGATCATCGGCCAAAGATTCTGTTTTCTGCAACACCATGGCGATTTCAACAGTGCCGCCTGTCAGAAGGAAGAGTGCCTCCTGCGACACTCCATTCTGCGGCAAGAAACCTCGCGCTGTACCGACAAACAATTTTTGCGCAAGGATGGCACCCCTCTGCCGGTGGAATACACCAGCCGGTCCATCCGCAAAAACGGCGTGCATGTGGGTACTGTGGTGGTTTTTCAGGACATTTCCGAACGTTTGCAGAGTGAACAACGCATCCGCATCCTGAGCAGCGCAGTGGAACAAAGCCCGGTTTCCATCATCATTACCGATCCGGAAGCCCGGATCGAGTATGTCAATCCCACTTTTGCCCGGATCAGCGGCTATCGTCCCGAGGAAGTCCTTGGGCACAATCCCCGTCTGCTCAAGTCCGGCCAGATGGATGAGAAGGTCTACCAGCAACTGTGGGACACCCTGCACAGGGGTGAAAACTGGGAAGGAGAACTCCTCAACCGCAAAAAGAACGGAGAACTCTACTGGGAATCCACCACCATTTCAACGATCCTGGACCGCAACGGTCGGGTCAGGCACTATCTGGCCAACAAGGAGGACGTCACCCAGCGCAAGGCAGCAGCAGAGCAGTTGCAGGAGGCCCTTCGCCAGATCTCCAGCAGTATCCAGTATGCCAGCCGCATCCAGCGTTCCATCCTTGCCCTGCCCGAAAAGCTTGCCGAAACCCTGCCGGAACACTTCGTTCTGTGGGAACCACGGGACATGGTGGGCGGCGACATGTACTGGTATCGTCCCTGGGTCTCCGGCACCTTGCTGCTGTTGGGAGATTGTACCGGCCATGGAGTGCCCGGTGCTTTCATCACCCTGATTGCCAACGGCGCACTGGATCAGGCCCTGTTGGAAACCCCACCCGGAGATACGGCCACCCTGTTGCAGCGTATGCACCAGTTGATCCAATCCGCCCTGGGACAGGATCAAAAACAAGGGGAATCCAACGACGGGTTGGAACTGGGGGCCTGTTATCTCGATCCCTGTCAACCCCATCTGACCTTTGCCGGTGCCCGATTTTCCCTGTTTGTTGCCGAGGAGACAGAGGTCCGGGAGATCAAGGGCGTCCGGTCAGGCATCGGGTATCGGGAGGTGAATTGGAATGTCGAGTTCAAGAATCATGAAATTCTTCTGCGGCCCGACTGGTGCTATTATATGACCTCCGACGGTTTGATCGATCAGGTTGGCGGAACCCCCAGGCGCGGTTACGGCAGGCAGAGATTCATGCAGTTGATTGCCTCGCTGCGCTCCCACCCCATTGCCCGGCATGGCGACCTGATCAAAAATGCCCTGACGGCCTTCCAGGGCAATGAAACCCGGCGGGATGATGTTTCGGTGGTGGGATTCAAAGGGATCGTTCGTTAACCCATCTTCGCAGCTTTTCCCATTTTTCGAGCTGCTTTTGAGATGATTTCA
>JADGCO010000022.1 GCA_015228935.1 Magnetococcales bacterium
CGGCTCCTCGCCAGCCAGTTCCCCCTCCTTCAACTCCAACGGCTCCTCGCCAGCCGGTTCCTCTTCCTTCAATTCCAGGGACTCTTCACCAGCCAGGTCGCCCTCCTTCAACTCCAACGGCTCCTCGCCAGCCAGTTCCTCTTCCTTCAATTCCAGGGACTCTTCACCAGCCAGGTCGCCCTCCTTCAACTCCAACGGCTCCTCGCCAGCCAGTTCCCCCTCCTTCAACTCCAACGGCTCCTCACCAGCCGGTTCCTCTTCCTTCAATTCCAGAGGCTCTTCACCAGCCAGTTCCCCCTCCTTCAACTCCAACGGCTCCTCGCCAGCCAGTTCCCCCTCCTTCAACTCCAACGGCTCCTCACCAGCCAGTTCCCCCTCCTTCAACTCCAACGACTCTTCACCGGCCAGAGACTCTTCAACGACCATGCTTGCGGAGGACAATTCCAGAGGTTCTTCCCCGTCCTCGACAGGTGGCTCTTCCGCCACGTTTGTTTCTTGGGCTGTGGCGCTTTCAGGAGAATGTTGGGCAGCGACAGCCGCCGCAGCCACGGCCACGGCCACAGCAGAGGCTGCAACAGCCGCCTTGGCAGCCGTCTTGGCAACCCCACTGCCCGAAACCGCTGTCTTATCCGCAACAGTACCTGCCAGAACCGGCTTTTTTGCAGAATTTCCCGGGGTGGCAACGGGGTCTACCGTGGCAACGGGTTCTGTCACGGCAGCCGCCGTGGATTTGTCGGCGACGGATGGAACCATGGCCGGTTCCTGCCGGTTGCTTTCCATGCGATCCGTCTTGACCTCCAGCAAGGGGGAAATATCGGTCGGTTCGGGAGGATCCTCATCCAGGATTTCTTCCAGAGAGGCCAAAATCTCTTCCATGGTGGGGCTGCCATCTGCCGTCAATGGTGATGGCGCACCACCTCTCCGATTGGGTTCTTTTGCAGGACTCCGGTCACCCGGCATGGATTTTTCCTCTTTTTTCTGGCGTTTTTTCAAGACATCGACAGATTTTTTACGCTGTTTGCCATCTCTTTTTTTTTGTGACTGTTTTCTTCCCATGTCTCACCCTTGGTCTGCTTCCGAAGGAGAGTCACCACCCCATTTTCATGCGAACCGAATCCAGGATTGAGCTGAAAAAGCCGGCTTTTTCAATGGCGCGGTCGGTCACTGCCGGACGGGTCAACAGCTCTTTTTCACCCAGGCTGACCACGAAAGTTCCAATCTGGTCGCCTTTTTTGAACGGAGCGATCAGGGGTTCCTGAAATCTCAGCCCGACCCCCAGACTTGGCCGATCCTTGCGGGAAACCGTGACCACCAACGGTGCATCCACCGTCACATCCACCATCTTTTCCGTGCCCTTCCAGACCCGAACCTGCTTGACCGAAGTTCCCGTTTCAATCAGGCGGACAGTTTCAAACATGCGATTGCCATGACGCAACAATCGCAAGGCCTCTTCTTCCCTGATTTTGCTGCTTTTGGCACCCATGATCACGGCACCCAGACGTTGCCCATCCTTTTCGCTCGTCGCAATCAGGCAGTATCCGGCATCTGCCGTATGGCCTGTCTTCATGCCGGTAACGGAAGGATCACGCCAGAGCAGACGGTTGCGGTTGTACTGGAGAATTCCATTGAATTTATAGTGTTTTTCCTGAAAAAAATGGAGGTGTTGGGGAAATCTCTGCGTAATTGTCTTGGCGAGAATGAACAGATCCCGGGCGGTGCTGTAGTGTTCCGGATCCGGCAAACCTGACGCATTCTGGAAGCGGCTGCCTTTCATGCCCATTTCTTTGGCCTTTTGGTTCATCAGGTCGGCAAACCCCTTTTCCGAACCACCGATATGCTCGGCCACCACCACGCAGGCATCATTACCGCTTTGCACGGCAATACCCCGAATCAAATCTTCAAGAAGCACCATGTCCCCCACCTTGACGAAGGTTTTGGAACCTCCGACCCGCCAGGCTTTTTCACTGACCGGCAATTTGGTTTCCATGGTCAATTCGCCATTGGCCAGGGCGTCAAAGATCAGATAGAGGGTCATCACCTTGGTCAACGAGGCAGGATCCCGGCGCAAATCGGCATCCTGTTCATGGAGGATGGTTCCGGAGTCGAGATCACCGAGGATACTCGACTCACCCTGCACGGCCATGGGCTGCTCCCCGCTGTTGCCGGCGGGAGTCGCCGTACCACTGGCGTTGCCACCACTGACAGGCGCACCCTTTTGCCCCCCTCCCTTGCTGGGAGCGGCCAGAAGCGGCGTGACCCAAAGCAGGCTGATTGCGGACAGAATAACAAATAATTTCAGATAGATGCTTGTCTTTTTCGGGTACATTGTTCAACCCGCCATTTCGTTTGTGTTCGCGGTCTGTTCCATGGTGGAACCGACACTTTATTCCACGATGATCCGTCCTTCACCATAACCTTTCACAACGAGAGATTCCACCAGGGTATCGGCTGTCTCGACACTTGGAAATGGTCCCAGGCGCACCCGAAAGAAGGTTTCTGCACCCACCTGTGCCTTGCGTACATGAATTTGTGCCATTTTTTCCAACACCCGTGCCAACTCATCGGCCTTTTGCCGGGAACGAAACGCTCCAACCTGGACATAGACCCCCACCATTTCCGGGCGGGTCTGGGAAATTTTTTGCATCATGCCTGGTGGCGGTTCGATGGCTTCCACCTTGACCAGGGCCGTACCCATTTCGTTGAAGCCTAACGCCGTGGCTGCACCCCGGGAAAGATCGATCAGGCGATTTTTGACAAAAGGCCCTCGATCATTGACCCGCAAGATGGCCTGCCGGCCATTTTGCAGGTTGGTCACCCGCACCACCGTGTGCAGGGGGAGCGTGGGATGAGCAGCCGTCAACTCATCCTGGTCATAAGGTTCTCCGGCTGCGGTGGCCCGGCCATGAAAATAATGTCCATACCAGGAGGCGATTCCCTTTTCCACATACTCCTTGGCACTGGGCATGGGAAAATAGGTCACCCCGAAAATAGTGTAGGGAGGTTTCAGGCGACCCGGATCCCATTGCGGACGATCCTCCGGCTGGGTCTTTTCCACCACGGGGGGCAACGGTGGTGGTGGTGGTTGCACATCAACTCCCCCGGACGGCTGTCTGGTGCCGCACCCGGAAAACAACAGCATTATGGCCAACAGACCGGCCACACCGACGCTCCGATACCCTTCCCTGGCAAACCAACTATCCATTTTGACTCACATCGCTCGGGAAATTCCCACCGCCAACTCCCGGACCACCATGGCAAACCTTCGGGATCGGTTCCACCGGGTCACGACACGGAAATTATGAAACACCATATAATAACGAGGTCCGCTTTCCTCTTCCAGCATGATCATGGCCGCATCTTCATCCGGATCCGGCTCGCGTTGTCCAGATGCCAGACGAACACCTTGCGCCGACCACTCCCGCCATGGTCGCATGTTTTCGACATCCGGGGAAACCATTTTGTCCATATCTTCACTCGCCTCCACCGGGAGGACGTACAACCCGCCGGTCCGCCACCCTTGCCCACGCAAAAACGAGGCAATAGAGGCCAGGACATCATCCGTATCGTTGAAGACATCCCGTTTACCGTCGCCGTCGAAATCGACCGCATAACGGCGCAAGGTCCCCGGAATCATCTGCACCTGGCCGATGGCCCCGGCATAGGATCCCAGGGTATCTTCCGGATCCCACCCCTCTTCCTGGCACAGAAGCAGAAATTGACGCAGTTGATCCTGATAAAACACGGCCCGGCGCGGATATCCCCTGGCCAGGGTAAACAATACCCGCAAAACGGGATGCTTGCCCAGATTGTTGCCAAAACGGCTTTCGATTCCCCAAAGGGCTACCAAAAACTCGCCCGGCACGCCATAACGCTCGTTAATTTGTTGCAAAAGCATGCGATTTTGCAATAAACGAACACGTCCCTGGGCCATGGTGCGCTTGTTGACGAACAATTTTCTGTAGGTATAATAAGGCTTGGATTCAGCCTGGTGGTCCATCAGGGAGATGGCCAGATTATAGGGATCCAGGTTGAAAAAAAGGCGGTTCAGCCACCCCCGATCCAGACCATCCTGCTCCACCCAGGAACGCATCCACGGATAAATATCCACCACATCCTCGCCACTCCATGCCCTTCCGGTTGACCAGAACGCCAAAAACACCCCCCCCATCCCACCCAGCCAATCCCGCCGAGTGATGCCGCCAGCCGTCAGTCCGGTCTTTGCCACAGCCCCTGGTGCAATCGAAGCCTTGCTCGACACCGGGGAGCGGTTCATCTTGAATAGCCGCAACATGGATGATCTCGGTAAAAAGGTGGCGTTCCTCCAACTGTTCGACAACCACGATGAATGGACGATTCCGCATTTTCCAGCTTCTTCTGTCGGATCATACAACAAGAAACAGATCATGAAAACCGCTTTCCCTGACTTTGCTTCATTCCTGAAATTTCCGGGTCGCATGCGCCTGCAATCAACGGGTTCCATCTCTCTGGCCCAGCGGTTGCGTTACCTGCGCCCGCATTATCGACGCCATCTGCGGCAATTTGCCATCGGCTTTCTGCTGCTGGCGGCCACCAGTCTGAGCGCCGCCTCCATCCCCTACGCCATGAAACTGGCCACCGATGCCCTGCTGGCCGAAGCATCGGTCGGTACCATGAGCGGCTTTGCCGCACTTCTGGTCGTGCTGGCCCTGATCAATGGGGCTTTTCGTATTGCCGGACGGGTGCATATTTTTCGCATTGGCCGCCAGATCGAATATGATTTGCGCAACGATCTGCATCGGCAGCTTTTGCGTCTCGACAACGCTTTCTTCGACCGGGAGCGCACGGGCGATCTCGTCTCCCGTTGCACAACCGACATCACCTCGGTACGCATGTTCATCGGCCCGGGATTTTTGCAGATCAGCAACGCCGTCATGGTTTATCTGACCCTCCTGCCCATCATGATGAGCCTGGACCCATTCCTGACCCTCATGGCCCTGCTCCCTTTTCCGTTTGTCCTGGTGCTGACCCGTCTGCTGACCAGCCGTCTCTACCGTTTAAGCCGCAAGGTCGCCGACCGTTTTGGTCACACTTCCGGGTTTGTGCAGGAATCCATCGCCGGGATGGCGGTCCTGCGTGCCCACGCCCAGGAGGATAACTGGCGGCACCGTTTTGCCCTGGCCGCGCAGACCCTCTACACCGACCAGATGCGGCACGCCCGTCTGCAAAGCCTGTTCGCCCCGGTCATGATGTTCAGCGGTGGTCTGGGAGCCTGGATCATTCTCGCCGTCAGTGGTCCGGAGGTGGCATCCGGACGCCTGACGATTGGTGATTTTGTCGCCTTTTCCGGTTACCTGGCCCAACTGGTCTGGCCCACGGTCGGCCTGGGTTGGATTTTGACAGTCATGCAACGCGGTCTCGTGGCCCTGGAACGCATCGGGGAAATCCTGGACAGAAACCCCTCGATTCCCGCCAATCTCCCCGCCGCCAACCAGGCATCCCTCCCCCCTGTCGAGGCACCACCTGCCCCTGCCAACCTCTCCCTCGCCAATCGGGTCTCCCCCCTCCATGACGAGGCATCGCCTGCCCCTGCCAATCTCCCCGCCGCCAACCAGGCCTCCCTCCCCCGCGTGGAGGCGGTACCGCCTGTCCATGAACCTTTCCTCCACCTGGACCCACCTGCCGGGCAGGATCCTGCCGGTCGTGCAGACACCGGCAGCCGCCCGTTTCGGGGGCGTATCCAGGTCGAAGATCTGACTTTTCATTTTCCAGGTCCGGCGGCCCCGTCTCCCGGCAATCCCATCCTGGAAGCCATTCACCTGGACATTCAGCCCGGCCAGTTCATTGGTCTGGCCGGACGGGTCGGGTCCGGCAAATCGACGCTTCTGAACTGTCTGGCCCGTCTGCATCCCGTCCCGGCAGGCACCATTCGCATCGACGGCGAGGATCTCATGGCAATTGATGAACATCGCCTGCGCCGCCATCTGGCCATGGTCCCCCAGGAGAGCATTCTTTTTTCCACCACCATGCGCGACAATCTGCTGTTTGGTGCCCCTTATGCCCCGGAAGAAAAAGCCTGGGACGTGGCCAGACGCAGCCACATGGCCGAGGAGATTCGGGCTTTTCCTGCCGGCATGGCCACGCTGGTCGGCGAACGGGGCATCACGCTCTCCGGCGGACAGCGCCAACGCACGGCCCTCGCCCGTGCCCTGGTGATGGATCCCAACATTCTGCTCCTGGATGATGTCTTTTCCAGCGTCGATGCCCAGACCGAAGCGACCATTCTGGAACAGATCCGGCGAGACAACCCGCACCGCACAACCCTCATGGTTTGTCATCGCGTCGCGGCCCTGCACGATGCGGATCAAATCGTGTTGCTGGAGCATGGCCGGATCGCTGCCCGAGGCACCCATTCCGAACTCATCGTCTCCTCGCCTCTTTATCAGGACCTGCACCACCGCATGTTGCGCCACGAAGCCATGGAGGCCCTGCAATGACCCCCCTCCTGGGTTGCCACCCCCTCAGACCGCACCACCAGACCATGGGAGTCCTGCCATGACCAGCCACATGGCCACCGACACCGAAGAAACCGCCTATGGTGCCCTGGATCGCCGGATTTTCTTGCGTTTTCTCGCCTATGCCCGACCCTATCTGACCTGGATTGTGGCCGCCATCCTGCTCCTGCTGCCCGTCATCCTGGCCCAACTTGCCCAACCGCTCGTCATCCGCCATGCCGTCGATCACCACCTGGCCACCGGCAACATGACCGGCTTCAACGTTTTGCTGGCCGGTTTTCTGGCCTTGATTCTCCTGCAACTCGTCGGCAGCTACGGTCAGGCCTTTGTGAACAATATTCTGGGACAACGGGTTGTGCGCGATTTGCGCCAGGATTTGTTTGCGCACCTGCTCCGCCAGGATGCCGCCTTTTTCGGCAACAACGCCACCGGTCGTCTCACCAACCGCCTCACCAATGATACCGAGGTCGTCAGTCAGATGGTCAGCGCCGGTCTGATCAATCTTCTGGGAGACACCCTGCTGCTGGTGGGCATTGCCGGCAGTATGGCCCTGCTCTCCCCGCGTCTCTCTCTGGTCGCCCTCTGCACCCTTCCCATTCTGATCTTTGGCACCTTGCGCGTGGCCCGTTATCTGCGCGTGGCCCTGCGCGATGGACGCCTGATCCAATCCCGCATGGCCGGAACCCTCGCCGAAGAGATTGACGGCCATCAGATTGTCCGTCTTTTCCAACGTCAACAGTACAACCAGAATGCCTTTGATCAACTCAACACCAACTATCTCCGCAGTGCCCTGCGCAGCAATTTTCTGGAGGCGTTTCAATTCGCCTTCGTCGATGTCGTGGCCACGGTCACCATTGCGCTCTTGTTCTGGTATGGTGGCTTCATGCAAGGCTCTTCCCAGGAAGTGACCATCGGCACCCTGGTGGCCTTCATCGATTATCTCCGGCGCATCTTTTTTCCCATTCGGGATCTCTCCACCAAATTCACCACCCTCCAGGCCGCCATGACCGCCCTGGAACGCATTTTCGACCTCCTGGACACCCAACCCCGGATTCAGGACCCGGTTGAACCGGCTTCCCTGGCCAACATTCGCCAAGGAGGTGTCCGGCTGCACGCCATATCCCTGGACTATGGCCGGGAGACGATTCTGCGCGGCATCGATCTCGACATTCATCCCGGCGAAAAAATTGCCCTGGTCGGACCGACCGGGGCCGGCAAAAGCAGTCTGGCCAGGCTCATCAACCGCACCTGGGATCCGACCCAGGGGCACGTCACGATTGATGGCGTGGATGTCCGGCAACTGCCCCTTGCCCGTTTGCGCCGCATTGTGGGCGTTGTCCACCAGGAAACCTTCCTCTTCGCTGGAACCTTTCTGGAAAACATCACCCTGCATGATCCCACCATCTCCCAGGAGCGTGCCCTGGAAGCCGCCCGTCAGGCGGGCATTCTGGAGTGTTGCCGCGACCTTCCCCATGGTCTGCACACCCTGATCGCCGAACGCGGCATCAATCTTTCCGCCGGGCAGCGCCAGCTCCTCGGCATTGCCCGGGTCCTGGCCGCCAACCCCCGCATTCTGATTCTCGACGAAGCCACGAGTTCGGTCGATACGATCAGCGAACGCTTTCTCCAGGAAGCCATGCACCGCCTCATGAGCAACCGGACCGCCATCGTCATTGCCCACCGTCTGAATACCATCCTGCACATGGACCGCATCGTCGTCATCGCCGGAGGACGCATCGTCGAATCAGGCACCCATGCCACCCTCCTGGCACAACAAGGCCTCTATGCCCGCCTCCATGCCCTGCAATTTCAGGATAATACCTACACTTAACAAGTCACTGTCTTAATATTTGGTTTGAATTTTAGAAAATCTCGAACATCACGAGCAACTAATACAAAGCGGGAAAAACAGACTGATCACCTCCAGCAACATTTTTTGGATAACGATTCCAATCTATTTTTTCAGGGTTATTCTTTCCTTCTGCACAGTCCTTAAGTTTCTGATAATGATCTTTATAACGATCTCCTTTTGCATTCGAATTTCTTATTAAATCGAGAACTTTTTTATAAGTTTCAAGTGCCTTTTTACAATCACCTGCCATACATTGTGCAATGGCCAAGGTATGCAGAGAAGCCTGCTCACCTTTTTTACCTTTGTTCTGATCAACATATTTTAGAGCAAGAGCAAGAGCTTTCTCAATACCAACCCGCTTGCGAAAATACTCTTCGACAACAGACACCCATATAAAACTTTCCAACATCTGTGGCGGATCCTCGTTAACCATGGGTGTCAGGAGACGAAATGCCGTCTCAAAAGATTGGAGACTCAAGGTTTCCATTCCCAATTGGCGGGCCAACGCACCGATACCCAGATTCATGCCGGCTATTTTCGAACTTGCCCACTTATTCAATTCAACCCGTTCATCAGCAGGAAGATTTTTATCAATTGCCGCAAATTCTTGCAATCGATTTACCAAGCCCAGAGCTTTTTGATAAGAAACTATAGACTTTTTAAGATCGTCAAGCCGCTTCAAACTCAAGCCATGATACCAATATAAATTTATATATCTTTTCAGTTCTGAAGGATTAAGCTCAAACTTTTCAAAATTTATTTTGTTATTCGTCTCAAGGATAGAGATTGATTGGCCAAATTGAACAGCAGCAGCATCAAACTCTCCATCCTCATAATGACTATAACCGAGCATCATTATAGATTTTAATGTTAGTCTACTCCGTTCCGATAACTCCGAAATTTTACCAAAATTCAACGTCGCATTTTTAAAATAATCCGACGCAACTTTAAAATGTTTATCTCCAAACTCTCTAAAACCATCGGCATACATTTTAAGGCCATCATCTATTAATGCCCTGTCATTCTTCGAATTTGATGCAAGATTCTTTTCAGCCTTATCTTCATTCAAATTAAAATTATCAGAAAGCTGATTCGCACTAAAAACAACAGAAACAGGATTCCCTTCAACTATCTTTTTATACTTATCATATCCATCTTTGATAGCTTTTAATTCTGAATTCTTATTGATTATTTCCTTGCTCAGCTTTTGCTTCTCTTTATCAAGCTCGCTTTTTTCCATCTTTATTTTATTATTCTCTTCGACTAAATAATCACATCGCAGAGAAAGAGAATTATTAAATAGTTCATCTAATCTCTTATTCTCTGCTTCAGATCTCTCGTAGAGAATTGCGCATTGATGAACATCATTTTCCAAATTAGAAACTTTCTGTTCTATTGCAATCGAATTCAATTTTTCTTCATCAAGTTTCTTTGTCAATTCCACTATTGTATCGCGACGTTTCTCAAACTCGCTTTGTTGAAAAGCTAGTTCAGCAAGACGCCTATCAGATTCTGCTCTTAAATTTTCTCCACGAACATATCTTTCTTCAATTTCCACCTTCTCATTTTTTGCCTTCTCTAACTCGACATTCTTTTTTAGTAAATCTCTCTCCTTGTCCAACAATACATTGTTTTTTTCTTTTAAGTTTTCGCTGCTATTATGAAAAAAATACGCCATCATGAAAGAAAAAGCAATAACTACAACAACAGCAACTTTTTCATAAATAGATTGTTTTGTTTTTTTATTTAGATCATGCCTAGTAAAATCATTAACTGACTCCCAATCAATACCATACATCTCAGCCAAACTGTAATTCCACTTTTCCTCGTTTCGAAGAATTTTAAACTTATCCGCATCAAATGAGTCCAGATAAATCTTGTGTTTACTTTTTTTCCAGTTCTTTGCCTTATCTTCGATTCGCTGAAAAAATGAGATATTTTCCATTTCTTCAGCCACCCACTTCCCTAGACTATCCCATAAATAAATCAAGCTCTCATGGGTAATATCAACCCAGTGATCTTTTCTTAAGGTTTCATCTTGTTTGCAATCTACGGTCAGAAAGTAGACATCTTGACAAGCAAATGGCTTGATAACACTTTCCAAATCCTGTATACTGCCCCCCGTAAGGCCAAGCAATTTAGCTACTTGCACAGGCCTTCGCGTATCAGCAATTCCTTTACGACGATCAACCAATGCACAAAAAAGACGCCTACATATCTCCTTTTCGCGCTCATTAGGCAATTCAGCAAAAACCTGATTGCCATGATTGGAAAGCATTCTTTTTGTTCCACCAAGTCCGTCAAGAGTTGCTTTTATAAGAGTCGGTTCATTAGGATCCTTGCTTTTCGCCTCTTGCCAAGCACGGAAAAGACAGTGTTGAAGGATTGGCAGTTGAAAAGGTTCCCATTTCAAATCATCAATGAGCTGATCAGTAAAGTCCCTGTTGGTGGAGCCTTTAAAAAGCCTCGCAGGTCCCTCAATAGCTTCTCGGAGATTTTCCAGGCTTAGGCGAGGAATTAAAAAATGCCCCCGATTGATCATACCTGGAAGATCTTGGAATACTGCACAATTGCCTTCATATTCAGAACGCATAGTTAGAATTACAAATATATTATAAGGCACATCCTTGAGAACGCAATACAGCAAATTGTTTACAAATTCTCTTTGCTGATGGGCAACTTGATGACGGAAAATTTCTTCAAACTGATCGACCAGGATCAGAATCGGTTGATCACGGTTAAATTCAATTTCCTTGAGAAATGTCACAAAACCATCACGACCCCTTTGCATCAAAGCCACGACATGTTCAACAGAAAACTTCTTCGTATTACCTTCAAGTTCTATGGCTTGTTCAGCCAAATGCAGCAGGGGATTATCGGCTGGGCGAAAGATCAAGAAACGCCATCTCCCCCCGACCCCAGGCAATAATCCCACCTCCAAGGCATTCAGGACACCAGTACGAACCAAAGACGACTTTCCCGACCCCGAAGAACCTAATACTGCCACAAATCGATTGCTATTCATGACATCAAGGATGTCATGGACTTGACGCTCTCGCCCAAAAAAGAGATGTGCCTCTTCCTTTTTGAAGGGACGAAGTCCGGGATAGGGAGACTCAAGAAAGTGCTTACAGGATGACCGAGTTACACTGGGATTCGGTTTACCCCGGAGAAAGTTTACCATGGAACTGTTCTTTCACCAATCTCAGATAATTGTCAAGAGTCAAAACTGGCTTAGTTTCCCTGTTGAATCCCGAAGCCTGTGTCCATAGCTTTTGTAAAACCGACTGGAGAGTCGGTAAAGGTGCCTTCAAATCCTTGAGATCCATGATCAAACGTTGCAGCAATCCGGGCTCCAAAAAACCCCCGAAAAGCCGAACAGGTCCTTCAATAGACGCCTGGACCTGTACAACATCTGGACGAGGCAAAAGGTGCAACCCAATATTTGCATATCGAGTCAAATTATCATACTTTGACAATTTTCCGAAATTGTCATCTTCCATCACCAAGACCGAGTGAAGCAACCTAGGTGTTGTTTGTGCAGCACCAATCAGATGCCCTATAAACTCATCCAACAGATCCGGTGGTGTCTGATCCAGAAATGAGTCCAGGTTATCCATGACCAACAGAAGGCCGGACTCCTCTCTTGGTGGAAACAAACGGGCAAGAAAATCCGAAAAACCCGATTCAATCTGTCGTAACTCCGCCGCCAAAGATACCGAGTCACCCCAGTTGACGGACACATCATGCCGATGTCTCCTGATTGCATCAATCAAACTTACATATGGATTGGCGCTGGTCAGGAGTTCAAGAACAATCCAACTTCCTCCGCACCCAGGTGCCAATCCACATTCCAATGCATCTATCAGTCCACTATTAACCATGGATGATTTTCCACACTGGGTCGGTCCTGTCAACAACAGCAAACCCTGAGCAGACAACTTTTCCAAGGAGGGAGCTAATCTGGAAGCTGGAGTAAAAAAAATCTCGGCATCCCCTCTTTGGAACGGACGCAGTCCGGGAAACGGGACATCAAACATGGGAATTCCCTTTCATAGCTACTAGTTGCTCAACAAACTGACGCACATCCTCGGTAATGTCATCACTTAAGCAAAAAGTATACCACTCGTTATTGGCAGCATGAATGACGGGAACGGTGAGATTATTTACCCCTTCCTTTTTATCCTCAGAAATGAAAAAAGCATATACGTCCAACGGACCCGACTTCCCTTCCCCAATTCGAGAGGGAAGTGCTTTGATAAACCTTTGATGGTGGCTGGCAACCCATACAGGAGCCGCCTTGTCAGCAACCAGTATCAGATCCTGACATGCCTCAAGATTTTCCCGGTAAATAGATTCAATTTTCCCAGAAGTCAGGAGATTATTATCAAATGTTCTGACATCGTAACCATTCTTGTTCAGTTCATCACGAAGAACAGAAGCCAAAATTTTGTCGCTCTTGTCAGCAACAAGATAAATGAATGGCCTTGTCTGCGACAAGGAATGCAACGACAATCTGGACTCTAAAAATTTTAGAAAATTCTCCAATTCACCTGAAAACACATCACTAAGTTTAACAAGCTCCTCATGATCATAATTAAATATCTCTGATAAATCCGACCTTGGATCAAGCCATAAATAAAATCTTGCGTCATTCTTAAATATGTTTCTGGCAGTATCAAATTGATAAAACGGAAGACCGCCAGGCATTTGATGAGGATTAACACACCCCGTGTGGTTGCTCAGCAATTGAATATAAGCAATACAATTTTTGCATTCATGCATGGACTCAGCTAAATATCTGGCATCATTTGTTTCTAAATTCTCTTTTCTCGGGAAAACTGTGTAACCTTTAGACACCAACCAAGCCCTGACATACTCCAACTCTCTACAAATATCATCGGTTGCCATCGCCAAATACACATTTCTTCCATTACCACCATGCGAATCTTCGGTAACTATGCCCGATTTGCCTTTCAACTCCTTGAGCTTTTCTGAAATATCATTCCCAATTTTTATCATAAATTTCTCAAAATAATCTATATTAGAATCCTGAACACCATCAACAAACCTCCAATCACTTCCCTTATCACTTTCTGTGACGAAAAAATCATAACCTGCCTGTTCAATCCTGGAAAATTGTCTGTAAATTTCATCATTTTTAATATCATTATTCGTAAAAATTGGGAAAAACCTCGATTCATCACCCACTGTCCTCTTCAAAGATTCATAAAAAGACTTGCTTTCTTCCATGCACCATGGCGCACCAAAATATCCCTCGGATATAAATGCAACAAACACTGCGGATGATGCAGCATTCCGTTTAATATCCTGTAAATTGGCGTTTCCTTTCTGATCGGTCAAATCGAACCAGATTCGCAGGTTGCGTATACCAAGCCTGGATAGAATAAAAGTTTTTATTCTTGCACGAAAATACCCGATCATACCATGTTCCAACCGACCGGCCCCTGGAAACCGGGGAGGAGGACTGATAGGATTATCAACCCGTGCATAACTTATGAAAACGTCATTATCATATCCAGGAACATACCCTTTTTCCTCCATTGCAGTGTCAACTCCCCATTATCAAGCTCTGCCAAAAAAGCCACGCCGAACACCCAACGATCTCGCAAAAACTTACATCAGAAAATGTTTTCACTTACAACACATCTGAGCCTGATTTTATCATCATACAAACAACTACCTCAAGGTATTCAGTTCAAGAAATCGCACACTGAAGTTAAGAAGAGAGAAAATTTTCTAACACTCTGAAATAAAATAATATTATTCAAATGCATTTTCGACCTCCTGGACACCCAACCCCGGATTCAGGACCCGGTCGAACCGGCTTCCCTGGCCAACATTCGCCAGGGGGGTGTCCGGCTGCACGCCATATCCCTGGACTATGGCCGGGAGACGATTCTGCGCGGCATCGATCTCGACATTCGTCCCGGCGAAAAAAATTGCCCTGGTCGGACCGACCGGGGCCGGCAAAAGCAGTCTGGCCAGGCTCATCAACCGCACCTGGGATCCGACCCAGGGGCACGTCACGATTGATGGCGTGGATGTCCGGCAACTGCCCCTTGCCCGTTTGCGCCGCATTGTGGGCGTTGTCCACCAGGAAACCTTCCTCTTCGCTGGAACCTTTCTGGAAAACATCACCCTGCATGATCCCACCATCTCCCAGGAGCGTGCCCTGGAAGCCGCCCGTCAGGCGGGCATTCTGGAGTGTTGCCGCGACCTTCCCCATGGTCTGCACACCCTGATCGCCGAACGCGGCATCAATCTTTCCGCCGGGCAGCGCCAGCTCCTCGGCATTGCCCGGGTCCTGGCCGCCAACCCCCGCATTCTGATTCTCGACGAAGCCACGAGTTCGGTCGATACGATCAGCGAACGCTTTCTCCAGGAAGCCATGCACCGCCTCATGAGCAACCGGACCGCCATCGTCATTGCCCACCGTCTGAATACCATCCTGCACATGGACCGCATCGTCGTCATCGCCGGAGGACGCATCGTCGAATCAGGCACCCATGCCACCCTCCTGGCACAACAAGGCCTCTATGCCCGCCTCCATGCCCTGCAATTTCAGGAAACGCAACATATCTGCTGACAGAACACAACAGACCTGTTATATTTTTCCCCATGAACAGCAACGAATTCAAGAGGTGGTTGGCCCAGCAAGGGGCCACATTCGTTCCCGGCAAAGGAGGGCATGTCAGGATTTTCTTGAACGGTCGAGTCTCCGTGTTGCCCATGCACTCGGGGGATCTGAAGAAAGGCACGGTTGCGGGTATCAAAAAACAGCTTGGGTTAAAATAGGGATGTGAAACATGTGGAATTATGTCGTTGAACTCACCCCCGCTGAAGAAGGCGGATTTGTCGTCACTTTTCCGGATATTCCCCCCGCCATTACACAAGGCGAAGACAGGGACGAGGCACTTTTGCGTGCCCGTGATGCCTTGGAAACGGCTTTGGAGTTTTACATTGACGACCGAAAACCACTTCCTGTTCCATCTCCGGCTGGTGGACACCCCACGGTTCGCCCTAACGCCCTGGTGTGCGCCAAGCTGGCCGTCTACCAGGCCATGCAGGAAACCGGCGTTCGCAAGGCTGAGCTGGCCCGGCGTCTGCATTGGCACCTTCCACAAGTGGATCGGTTGCTTGATCTGCGGCATGCCTCACGCCTTGACCAGGTTGAAACAGCCCTTGACGCCCTTGGTCTCCAGGTTGTCATATCGGTGGAAGCGGCGCAATCCTTCACGATGCCAATGGATCACCGTTGTCGGCTTGACGATGACCAAGGCTTCACGCCAACCTTGCCAAACACTTGATAGCAAACCCAAAGCAGGCGATCCAATGGATGAATCTGCAACCGACGAGGCTGATTCCTTTGAAGGACCGCCAGTTGGTGCCTCAAAGCCAGGATTTCCACTTGCAAGGCGGTTCGGCTGCGGAGCAGGTCGGCGATGCAGATGCCGATGATGGTGAAAAGTGATTTAAGGCACAGCATTCGAGGATGTTGACATGGCCGATCACGACAATCAAAGCCAACCGACCGAGTACGACTCGCCATGGAAAGAGATCTTGAAAGCGTACTTCAAGGACTTTCTGGCGTTTTTCCTGCCAAAGGCACATGAAGGCATCGATTGGCAGCGTGGCCCTGAATTCCTGGACAAGGAGTTGGATCGGATCACGCGGGAGGCGGAATCCGGCAATCGTCGTGTCGATCTGCTGGTCCGGGTCTGGCTGCTCGACGGTGATGAACTCTGGGTGCTGATCCATGTCGAAATCCAGGGGAACCGTGATCCGAATTTCGAAGAGCGGATGTTCACCTGTCAGTATCGGGCCTTCGACCTCTACAAGAGACCCGTGGTCAGCCTGGCCATCCTCGCTGACGAAGAAGCCACTTGGCGGCCATCGGCGTTTGATTACCAGAAGTGGGGATCCAAGGTCAGTTTCCAGTTCAATGCCATCAAATTGCTGGATTACCTGTCTCGGTTGGATCTCCTGGAGTCATCCACCAATCCGTTTGCCATCGTCACCCTGGCGCATCTGACCGGCAAACAGACCAGGAACCAACCGGCAGAACGATTTCAGCACAAAATGCGCATCACGCGCATGCTGTACGAGCGTGGTTTCAGCCGCCAACAGATCGTTGACCTCTTTCGATTCATCGACTGGGTGCTGAGCCTGCCGGAAGAGTTGGACAACCAATTCTGGACAAATCTATCCAACTTCGAGGAGAACAAGAAAATGCCTTATATCACAAGCGTAGAGCGGATTGGGATGCGGAAGGGAGAAGAGAAAGGCCGTCATGATGGCAAGGCTGAAATGCTGCTCAAACAGCTCCAGGCTCGCTTTGGATCGGTTCCAGAATCGTTTCAGAAAAAAGTGGCCTCTGCTGACCTGAATGATATTGATGCCTGGGCCATCAAAATTTTTCAGGCCGACTCACTTCAAGCTGTTTTTCATTGACATGTTCCACTTGGTCACCATGTGCCCATCGGAATCTGCTCCAACCCTCCAACCGGGAGAGCCGGAAAATCCGTTCAATTCGGCACTCGGTCGTGGACACCAACGTGGGTGATGGAAGCTTTTCATTCCCCATTCTGGGTAGTGCTACACATGTACGTTGCAGGTCGCCAAGGCAGAAGAAAAAATGGACCAATTCAGCGGTATCAAGGATGAAATGTTCGAACTTCTGGATCAATTGTCCATGGATGCAGCAGCCAGGTGATGGCCGGCACGATCTCCGCCGACGATTGTACATGGATGCGGCACTAGGTGATGGCCGGCACGATCATCGGCGACGATAAGGAGACAACAAGGAGGGGTGGGGTGTGATCAACCCGGCTCAATCCCCAGCACCATCCATATTGGCCTCAAAAGTTGCAGCGACCAGATCCGGATCAACATCGGCCCGCACAATGGCCTTGCCAATTTTATCCAGCAGGATAAACCGGATGCGTCCATTGAGGACTTTTTTGTCCCGGGTCATCGCTTCCAGGTAGCGTTTGACCGGAAAATGGGGGGCACGAACCGGCAGCCCGGCTTTCTGGAGCAGGGCACGAATTCTTTGCACATCGGCAGCGGAACAGAGTCCGCACCGCCAGGAAAGATCGGCGGCCAGGACCAGACCGATGCCCACGGCTTCGCCATGCAATAACGTCTGGTAGCGGGTCAGGGTTTCAATGGCATGGCCAAAGGTGTGACCCAGATTCAGAAGGGCACGTTGGCCACTTTCCCGTTCGTCGGCAGCAACAATCTCGGCCTTGATGGCACAGCAGGCCCGAATGATCGGAATCAACACCTCGGGATCAATCGCCGTCAGGGAATCGATGGACCTTTCAATCTGTGCAAACAGGTCGGCGTCCCAAAGCAGACCATACTTGATCACTTCGGCCAGGCCGGCCAGAATTTCCCGTTTGGGCAGGGATTTCAGGGTGGCGGCATCGATCAGGACCAGACGGGGTTGATAGAAGGCCCCGATCAGATTCTTGCCCAGGGTGTGGTTGATCCCGGTCTTGCCTCCCACCGAGGCATCCACCTGGGAAAGCAGGGTGGTGGGAATCTGTACAAAGGGCACACCCCGCAGAAAGGAAGCCGCCGCATAACCGGTCATGTCGCCAATCACACCACCGCCCAACGCCACCAGCAGGGTCGAACGTTCAAAGCGGTTTTCGATCAGGGCGTCAAAGATCATCTGCAAGGTTGGCCACTCCTTGTATTCTTCGCCGTCCGGGAGGATGATGGGCAGGACGGTAAACCCGGCCTCGCCCAGGGACGTGGCCACAGGCTTCAAATAGAGGGGAGCAATGACGGTTGACGTGACCACCGCCACCTGCCGCCCCGCAGCCAGGGGCTTGACCAGAGAACCGATTGTTCCCAGCAGATCATGACCCATGACAATATCGTAGCTGCGGGGACCAAGATCCAGGGACAAGGTGGTCGAGGGGTACATGGCAACCGGTTCCTTTGTCAGAAAGTATGATATGATTGGGCAGACGATCAGGATGAACCACACAGGGTCGCATCGTCAACCTGATCTTCCCGGAATGTTTCCGATTCTTGATGGTCTGGACCGTGGATGGTCCAATCATCGGGGTCAAGTTTCTCTAATCTGACGATTCCAATCTATCGACACCTACCGCATGGCTGCCACCAAAACTGCCAACAAGGTCCGGCCCGCCAAGGGCAGACCGCCCCCCAGAAAAAAAAGCGGCTTCAAGCGGTTTCTGTTGCTGCTTTTGCTGATTTTTCTGGGAACAGCCGGCTATGGGCTGACCCTGTACAATCGTTACTCAAAAGATTTGCCGACCCTGAACAGCCTGGCCGACTATCATCCGAGTCTGGTGACGCGGGTTTATGCCCGGGATTATCAGCTCCTGGGAGAATTTTTTCTCGAACGGCGGCAATTTGTCCCCAGTGGTGAAGTGCCGACGATGTTGATCAACGCCTTTCTGGCAATTGAAGATTCCCGGTTTTATCTGCACCCGGGCGTCGATCCGGTGGGATTTGCCCGGGCAATTGTGGCCAATCTCAAAGCCGGGCGGTTTTCGCAGGGAGCCTCCACCATCACCCAGCAGGTGGCCAAGACATTTTTACTGAGTTCAGAACGCACCCTCAAACGGAAGGTGAAGGAAATTCTCCTGGCCCTGCGGATTGAGGAACGTTTCAGCAAGAATGAAATTCTTGAATTGTATGTCAATCAAATTTATCTGGGTGCCGGGGCCTACGGCGTGGGAGCGGCGGCACGCATTTATTTTGATCGCGATGTCTCCGAGCTGGATCTGGGCCAGATGGCCCTGCTGGCCGGATTGCCCAAAGCCCCGAGCAGTCTTGATCCATGGCGGCATCCTGACGCCTCGCGTGCCCGGCAAAAACTGGTCTTGAACCGGATGGTGGAGTTGGGCATGGTCACGGCTGACGAGGCCAAAGAGGCCGCAGAAAAATCCTTCGGTCTGGCCCGTCCGCAGATTCCCCTGGAACAGGTGGCCCCCTATTTCCTCGAACATGTGCGCCGCACGATCAAGGCCGAATGGGGTGTCCAGCATTTGCAACGGGGTGGACTCGATGTCTACACCACCCTGGATCCCAGGCTGCAACGTGCCGCCCAGGCTGCCATGCGGCGCGGTCTCATCGAGTACGACCGTCGCCATGGTTACCGCACCCCAACCACGTACCTGGAAAAAATGGATCCCGCTTCCATCAGTGCCTGGCTGACAGAAGAACGCGCCAAGATGCAACCGCGTTCGGATCTGGAACAGGTCGGCATCTATCTGAAGGGTCTGGTGACCAAAATCAATCCCCATGGCACACAGGCCCAGGTTTTGTTGGTGGAAGGCCAGGAAGTGACCCTGACCCTGGAAGGGACAAAATGGGTCCGCCTGCGGCAGGACAACGACAAAAAAATACCCGGCAATGCGGTCAAACGTCTTCAGGATGCGTTCAAGCCAGGGGATGTCATTCTTCTGGAGCCACCCTCCGGCAAGAATGCCTTCTACCAGCTCGCCCAGGATCCCGAGGCCGAAGGGGCGCTCGTCAGCCTGGACCCTCATACCGGCGAAATTCTCGCCATGGTGGGAGGCTATGATTTTCAACGCAGCGAGTTCAATCGCGCCACCCAAAGCCAGCGGCAACCCGGTTCCTCGTTCAAACCCTTCATCTACGCCGCAGCCCTGGAAAAGGGCTATACCCCGGTTTCGATGATCGACGACAGCCCGATCCCCCTATCGTATCGGGATCCGGATACCGGTGAGATCAAAGTGTGGCGTCCGGAAAATTACGAACGCAAATTTTTTGGTCCGACGACCTTGCGGGTTGCTTTGGAACACTCCCGCAATCTGGTCACCATTCGTCTGTTGAAAAATATTGGTCTGAACGAGGCGGTACCGATAATTGCACGCTTTGGACTCACCATTCCCGACTCGCGCTGGGATCTTTCCATTGCCCTGGGTACGGTCGGGTTTACCCCCATGAAAATCACCTCCGCCTATGGGGTGTTTGCCAACGGTGGCAAGTTGATTCCGCCGGTCTACATTTCCCGGGTCCAGGACCGGTATGGTCGCACGATCCAGCGCCACAGCGGCGGGGATTGTCAGCTCTGCCATCAGGAGCCGGCCCGCGATGCCCTGGCCGACACCGACAGCAAGGAAAACGCCCTGTATGGTGGACGGCGACTCTCCAAGGAGACCTCCTACCAGGTCACCAGTCTGCTGAAAGGGGTCATCACCAACGGCACCGGTCATGATGCCACGGTATTGAAGCGTCCCCTGGCCGGCAAAACCGGAACGACCAACGACATGCGCGATGCCTGGTTTGTGGGATTCAGTCCCTCCCTGGTCACCGGCGTCTGGGTCGGCAATGACGACAACTCCACCCTGGGGGCACGTGAGACCGGTGCCCGGGCCGCCCTGCCCATCTGGATTGATTTCATGCGTGCGGCTCTGGCCAATCGCCCCATCACCGACTTTCCGGTGCCAAGCGGCATCCATCTGGAAGCGGTCGATCCCAATACAGGCCGGCCCCCGGCCCCCGATGCCCGCCGGATCGTTCTGGAAGCTTTCAAGGACAACGAAGGCCCCCTGACCTCCGCCTACCCTTCCTCATCAGGAGAGGAACCCCCGCCGGTGGATTTTGATCGGGAATATTATTGAATTTGAATGACAACTCCCGCCAGTGGCTTTTGACAGGGAACAGGATTGATTCAAATGCAGTCTCGTCTGTCATCTCCCAGCAGGAGTATCCCCCCCCGGCGTCGAGGCACACCAGACAAAGGGCGGAATGGAGATCATCACCCAAATCCCCATCAGTACTCGATCTCCCCGGATGCCTTCATTTGTTCCCAGACACTTGGAGGAACCTTTACACCGGGGGGATAAAATTTACCCCCCAACATTTCTTCGCCCTTGAAGTATTCAGTGGGAGGATTGATTTTGCGATTGGCAACAATCCTGTCCGCCAGTTTTTCGGTTCGTGCAATGAACTGTTTTTCCTCATCGGTCAGATCCGGTGCAGTCCCAAATTTCATGTTATTTCTCCACCAACCATACCTTGACTATGCCATCCGCCATTTCCTCGACTTTCCTGATGACAAAATCCTTCCCTGGAGGATACAACACCTCTCTCCGATTCGGGTAGAAAGAAAATGGTTCAATCCCAATACGGAAATAGGTTCGCAGTCTGGTTTGTTGTAGGCATAATAACGACAGTGTCGTTGTTTTTCTACAAAATTATAGTGTTTTTTAGATAATAATATTGATTTTTTTTCATGGAACCCGTCCCGGATCCGGTTTACCCTCGCCGTCAAATGTGGCCGCCATGAGGCTTGCACGACTCTTGCGGTGTTGTCACGTTTGGCGACAGGTTGATTGGGGGGGGGAGTGGGGAGGATGATCCGGGTCTTTGTCATCGATGATCATCACATCATGCGCGATGGTTTGCGGCGCATATTGGCCGAACAGGCCGATATCGAATGGGTGGGCGAGGCTGACAATGGTCGTCAGGCCATGGCAGAACTCCAAGAGAAACCTTGTGATATCGTTCTGGTGGGCATTTCCATGCCGGACATGGATGGTCTGGAACTTCTCAAGCGATTCAAGACGCTGGCTCATCCTCCCCGGGTATTGATTCTCGCCGTACATGCCGAGGCAACCCTGGCCATGCGTTTCATCAAGGCCGGAGCCAGGGGCTTTGTCACCAAAAAGACCGCTTCCCGGCAACTGATAGAGGCCATGCACCAGGTTGCGAACGGGGGTTGTTTCATCATCCCCGAGATTGCGGAACAACTGGCCCGGCAATTGGGGCATGAAATGCCTGCCGTCCCACACGAACTGCTTTCGAATCGGGAGTATTCTGTGTTTCGTCGTCTGGTGGCCGGGCACGGCATCTCCAGGATTGCCAAAGAGATGAGTCTCAGTCCCAGCACCATCAGCACCTATCGTACCCGCATCCTGGATAAATTGCAGGTCGAAAACAATGCGGGTTTGATCCGTTATGCCAGGGAGCAGGAAATGGATATCTGATC
This sequence comes from Magnetococcales bacterium, assembly GCA_015228935.1. Lineage (NCBI taxonomy): Bacteria > Pseudomonadati > Pseudomonadota > Magnetococcia > Magnetococcales > Magnetococcales bacterium. The sequence continues at coordinate 22,370 of JADGCO010000022.1, forward strand.
CGGGTTTGCATGTCTATTATTTTCAGAAAAAATTAAGCATGTTTTCCGATGTTTTATATACTATTGGTATTTTTTTGTGTCTTGTTCGTGGCTGTTCATAACCAACTTCAGGAGGAATCTCGATGAAAAAAATATCTGCACTGCAATTGTCGGTCATGGCAGCCATGGGTGCCTGGATGCTGGGGGGATGCGGCGGCGGGGGGGGCGGTGGTGACGGAACCACCCAGAGTGCGGCAAGCAGCTCGGTCACCATATCCGGGTCAGCCATCGAAGGCCCGGTCAAGGGGGGCAGCATCACGGTGAAGAACGGTGATGGCAATGTCATTGCCGGTGCCACCAGCAAAACGCTCGACGATGGCACCTACTCGGTCGCAATACCGACCAGCCAGCCCTTGCCCTGGATCATCCAGGTGGGTACGGATGGTGTCGATACGACGACCGGCGAAAATATTCCTTATCCGCTGACCACTCTGGTCACCTCCGCCTCGCAGACCACGGCCAATGTTTCCGTCATGTCCACCCTGTTGACGACGGCGGCGCAGAATGCCCAGGGTAAACTCACATCCGTCAATGCGGGCAATCTTGCCACGCTGGCCAAGAGCATGACGAAAAACTTTGGTTTGAACGTGGATGGTGAGGATGGCGACCTCGATATCATCACCTCTCGCATCACGGCCAAGATTGCCTCGTCGTTCACCAAGGCCTCGGAAGCCGAGGGTGAGCTGATCCGGCGCACGGCCATGAGCATGAACGGCACCAACAATATCGAGGATTTCCAGGGCAGTATCGTGCGCCATCTGGGCACCGATCTGTCCGATGGCAAGATCGATGCCCGCAAGAGTGTGGGTGGGGTGGTGAGCAACATGACCGATGCGGAAGCACCCCAGAACAAACTGGCCAAGCTGACTGGCATTGTGAAGACGCATGAAGCGACGGTGGTACTTGAAACCGCCACCAACCAGCTTGCCGTGACCAGGAAAAACGGTGAGGAGATACCCGCCAGTACCGTCAAGACCACGCTTGCCACGAATATGGCGGCCCTGGTCAACAGGAACGAGGGAACCCAGGTCACCGCTGCCGAGATGCAGACACGCATGGCCGACGTGCCGGTCTCCACGAACCTACGTGCCGAGGGTCTTGATGCCGTTGGCAACGTCCTGCTCATGGATAGCGCCAATCCACGGTTCCTCGAACTCCAACAGGCCTATACGACCAACAAGATTGCCGCGGGAATGAAAGAATCCGATGTGGCGAAGGCCTTGCAGATCACCGATTCGGACACGACCACGAGCATACTCACCCAGGTCAGAAGCGAAGCCAGGACGCTCGCGACCAACATCAATTCCGGTGCCATCAATACCGATCAATTGATGACGGTCCTGAGACCACCCTTGTCAACTCCTTCCGGCACGACCACCTCTGGTCCGACCACTTCCGGGTCAACTTCTTCCGGTACGACCACTTCCGGGTCAACCACGTCCGGTTCGACCACATCTGGTTCGACTACTTCCGGATCAACACCTTACGTCTGTGATGTGATATGTCAAATGCTTAACGCTCCACAACCTCTTTCGTATAAATAATCAACTTTTCATCATGTCTTTAAACCAACCAAAGGAGAGTAAATTATCATGAAAAAGACCATCAGCAAAATCAGCTCAGTTTTCGCAGGTTTGTTGGGTGCATCCGTGTTGTTGGGTGGGGCTGCCGGGCAGGCAGCCGAACCCCAATGGCTCTCCAAGGCCATAGATATCAACAATACGCAGGCCATCAACAGTCTGCTCAATGTCGATTGCCGCCCATCCGATATATCTGGAGTCGATGGCGCAGTGGTGCGTTATACAAGCGGCAGCATCACAGTGTATCTGCTTTGCCGGGTCGATAATTCAGGCGATCACAGATGGACATTCTTATCTACGGCAGAGGATGGAGGCAACACAACAAGAATACTGGAAAATCTTGTCAAATCCGGTAATGTGCGCCTGCTTGGTGGTGCCGGTTTCCACGGCGGCAGACCAAATGAAATATATTATTTGCAGCGGCAATAATCCGGCAATCCGTTCAGACAGACAAGAAATCTGTCATCCCTGACATGGATCGAAATTGTGAAAAATCCCGACATCTGTTCAAATCCAAAGGGATTCGAACAGATGCGGGATTTTTTTTGTTTCAGAAATAAGATTATCATGGTACCATGCGGCGAGCAGGTCGCAAGATGAAGGATGCCGGGGAAGATGGCTTGATGGCGGTCCAGGAGGAGTCCATGCGCCACGTTTGGGACAACGCCGACGATGAGGTCTGGAATGACATACCAACCCGGCGGCAAGGAGAGATCACATGCAACTGACCGTAGTACTGGAACCAAGCGAGGAAGGCGGTTATACCGTGACTGTTCCCGCCTTGCCGGGTTGCATCAGCGAAGGGAATTCCCGTGAAGAAGCGTTGGAGAACATTCGCGAGGCCATTGACCTCTACCTGGAACCTGTAGAGGACGACAGGTCGTTTTCACCCCAGGCCGAAACCCTGAAAATTGCCGTATGACGATTGTGCCCAGCCTCAGTGGCGATGTGGTTATCCGAGCATTGCGCAGGGATGGCTGGGTTGTCCTTCGCCAAAGGGGCAGCCATGTCCGTCTTCATAAGGCCACGACGGAGGGAACTCGGACTGGCTTTTGATCTGGCGTGAAGTTGAGCATCGTCTCGTCCTTGTTCATACCGGAACGCATTCTGGTTTATTCGAATGATTTTAATAATTAATTGATTCATGTTCTTCATATATACATGAAATATATCATCAATGACATGGATCGAAATAGAGAAAAGTCCCGACATCTGTTCAAATCCAAAAGGATTCAGACAGGGCGGGATTTTTTCTTGATTTTCATGGAATCAGCCACCAAACCCCTGGCATGAGTTCTCCAGGGATGGGCGTAGAATTTCACGGGACATGATTGACAGAATCCCCCGGAGGGGGTATATCCGGTGTCCTGCTCAGTCCACCCTGATCACGAGCTTCATCCTCGGATATCATAGATGTGACCAGGATGTGGCGAAACAATCCATAGTATTGATTTACAATAGATTATTTTGAATGCATGCCAATTTCAAGTGCGATTGCCCTGGCTCTGGGGGCAAATATGCAAAGCAGCGGGTGTAAAATATGGTATGATACGATGCAGCAGGTTCAATACCCATAATGGAGGAGATCAACCCCATGCATGCCCTGCGTGAAATCGTTGATGACGCCCCGGAGCGGTTGACCGTGGAATTGCCCCTTCATCTGCATCACCGGCGAGTGGAAGTGATTGTCATTCCCCTGGACGAAATAGAGGAAAGACCACTCCAAATGAAATCGCCCAACTATCGCATCTTTCCCACCGATCAGGTCGTCATCCTTCCCAGGGAGATGTTGCATGAACGTTGATTCGTTCGTGGATACCAACGTTTGGGTTTATGCCCTCATGAATCAGCTTGGCCACGCACAAAGCTTTCAAGCTCCGGGGTCAGGTGAACGTCAGTGGCCATGGCACAACCCTCGCGTGTCAATGTTCGGTAGATCACCACTGTAGGTTCTGCGGCTTGGCGCAACCGGGACTACCTCACCGGCTTTCTGATAGCTCTCCTTCACGGCTTGCCACGCAGTTTCCAATTCGACAACAACCGCCTCTGGTGAATCTGAAAAAGCGGAGATGGATGGCATCTCCACCAGGCACGCCATCCAATCTCCGTCATCATCTTCCCAAACTTCCACTGTGTAACCATCAATACGGTCTTTATTACTACTCATGAGGGTCACTCCTCAATCATTTTGATAGCCTGTCGGACCTGATACCTCTTTGCCATGCCGTTTCGGTTTTGGATTGAAAGACGCTGGCCTTTGGGTGCGACATAGATGCGATGGCTGCCGGATTGGCGATCAAACCGAAACCCACAACCAACCAGCAAGGCATCGAAGTCCCGGAAGGAGAGACCCTCGGGGTTCCGTTTTGCCATCGCCAACAGATTTTCTACTTTATCCATGCTGTGCAATGATATACGGTTACGTTACGCCATTCAATTTAAATTCCTTGATTTTGGATTCAGACAGGACCGTGAACCTGGGACTCTTCGTGATCGTCCAATCCGGAGACAAGGTCCATCTGGTCGTTGCGTTCACCTGGCAGGGAGTCGAAATAATCGGTATTGACTCCTCCCCCAACTCTTGCTAACGTTCACCTATCATCTGCCGGGGTGGCGGAAATGGTAGACGCACCAGACTCAAAATCTGGCGCTGGTAACAGCATGCGGGTTCGATTCCCACCCCCGGCACCAGTTTCCGGTTCTTCCATGGGTGATTTCAGGTTCGCAGGAACAGGACTCTCTGCCTGTTCCAGAACGGTTGGCTGACCTGAGGTGCTTCTCTCGCAGGTGTTCTTCGTTCGTTGATGACAGCGAAAATCCAGGCATGATCGGATGGGGTCGAGACCATATCCGGGTGTGTTCTGTCGCGTCTATGGTTTGGCATGTTCGTGGCATGTGATGTCAGGGAAGTTTGCGCATATGGAAATATTGCAAGTGGCAAAAGAAATCATCGGCTATCTCCACCTGGTCGAAGGCATGACCGTACCTCGACCGGTATCCCATATTCTGCGAGATACCAAGCCCAATTATGAAAGACTTTCCGCATTGATGGACTTTTTGTTCGAGGCGGAACAGCGCGGGCGCTTTCTGCCCAAACCAGTCGAACGGCTGCTGCCCAACTTCAGCCAAAGGTTCGTCGCCTATTCATTCAAGAATGGTTCCCAGAAATAATCCGGCCATTCCGACCGTTCCCAAAAAAAATCCTGTCTGGGCAATGCATTCTCATCTCTCTTCACAAAGGGCCTTTGCCCGAGCGATGGCTTCCTGGCGAATCTCCTCTTCGCCGTCGATTTGCCGACCCCGCATGAGAACCCGACCATCCACCACCACGCTGTCCACAACATGACCCGTGGCCGCGTAGATCAGGTTGGAAGTCAGGTCGTGGGGCGGGATCATCTCCACCTGGTCCAGGTTCAACAGCAGAAGATCGGCTTTCTCTCCAGGGGCGATACGCCCGGATTGGCCAAAAATCGGTGCCCGGGCACCGGTCAATATTTTCCAGGCCACGCGGGCCGGCAGGGTGGTGGGATCCTTGGATTCATGCTTTTGCAGCAGGGAAAGGAATTTGACCTCCTGGAACAGGTCCAGGCTGTTGTTGGATGCGGCACCATCGGTCCCCAGGGCCAGATTGATGCCCCGCCGGGCCACCTCCTGATAGGGAAAGGTGCCCCCAACCGCCAGCTTCATGTTGGAAACAGGATTGGTGATCAGGGTGGCGTTGCGTTCGGCAATCAGGTCCAGCTCTGCCGCATCCAGATGAACCCCGTGCGCCAGAATGGCCCGGGGATTGAGCAGACCGACCCGATCCAGATAAAAAGTCGGTCGCATGCCATGTTGCACCTGGCATTCGGTCACCTCCCGGGCCGTTTCGGAAAGATGAATGTGTACCCGGCTGCCATGTTCCTCTGAAAATTCCGCCAACCAACGCAAACGTGCTTCACTCACGGCATAGATGGAGTGTGGCGCGTGTTCGAATTGAATCCGGTGGGAATAGCGGTCTGTTTCGCTGAAGAGTTGAATGGTGAAATCTTGCAACCGGTCCCCCTGTTCCGGACCGGCCACATCCAGGAGGGCGGCTCCAATCCCGGCCCGCAGACCCATGTCGTCCACAGCCTGTGCCACGACATGGTTATGCCAGTACATGTCATGAAACTGCACCGTTCCCGAACGGATCATCTCCAGACAGGCAAGTCTGGTGCCCCAGTAGATGTCGGCCTCGGTCATTCTGGCTTCGGCTGGCCAGATGCGATTTTGCAACCAGTCCATGAGGGGTATGTCATCGCCATAGCCCCGCAACAGGGTCATGGCGGCATGGGTATGTCCATTGACCAGACCGGGCGTCACCACCATACCCCGGGCATCCAGGATTGCCGTATCAACGGGAGGTGCCGGCAGGGAATCATCCATGGCTGCTATCAGACCCTTGTCAATCTGGATCTGAACCATTCGGCCATCGAGAAGTCGGGCATCCTTGATGAAAAGCTGCATGATGTCTCATTCCGCAGGCTGAGGGGGAAGATACGGCTTCATGACGCAAAATCCTGCTGCAAGGCTGAAAGCAGGCCATCCACACCCTGCACAAGATTTTGTTCATTCGTCTGAACCTGCGCCTTGAAGTCGGCGTAGGTCAGGGGGTGATCGGTCAGACCATTGGCGTAGTTGTCTACCATGCAAAGGGCTGCATAGGGAATATCCAACTCGCCGGCCAGGATACATTCGGCGGCCAGGGTCATGCCCACAATGTGGACCAGGGATTGATGGGCGCGAATTTCGGCAGGGGTTTCAAAACGGGGACCCAGGGTCTGCCAATAGGTGCCCCCATCAACCGGAGCCGGCAAGCCCTGCTGTCGCCAAAGGGCCAGCAAACGCTCCCGCCAGGGACCGGCAAAACCCGGGGTCCGATGCCCCCGGAAATCGTCATGAAAAGTGATGGCCAGATGCGGGGCGTAAAAATCATCCGGAAAAACCACGGCTCCCGGGGGAATGTCCCGTCGCAGACTGCCCACGGAACCCACGGCCAGGATTTGTTCGGCACCGGCGGCTTGCAGGGCGGCCATGTTGGCGCGATGGTCAATCCGATGGGGCGGAGTGTAGGCATCCAGACCGTGGCGTTGCAAAAAAATCAGCCCGGCCTGGAAAAGCAGGTAAACTTCGCCATACGGGGTGGCCACGGCCCGGCGCTCGGCATTGCGAAACCTGCGGGATTCAAGCAGACTGGTTCCACCAATGAGAGCCGTGCGCGGCATGAACGGGGAAGGGTTCATTGCGGCAAGGGAAATGGAAACGGCGTTTGAGAGTTGTTGTCGCTCCCCTGGGTAGAGGTCGGGGATTTGCGGGATGGATCCGTTGGATCGGACGGCCAGATTCCCCGCCACCATCCAGGCTCTTCAGGTGCAAGGGGTGTTTCAGGTCGGGCGGGTTGGGACTTCCAGCGGGAAAACAGACGCTGGAAAAACCCCGGTTTCTGTGATGCGCGTTCCGGTACCGGGGCGGCAGCGACCAGGGGAACCCGTCGGCTGGTCGGGGCATTGGGGGTCAGGTCGCGCACGTCGTTTTCCATGAGATTCCGGAAATAACGAAACGAACGGTTTTGTTCCGGGGCCGAGAGCTGTTGGGCGTTCCAGACTTCATCGCTGAAGTTGCGGGTGATGTAGCGAACCACCCCCCGCTGGTCAAATTCGACTTCCAGCCGGTTGACGGCCTGGAACTTGTCGAAGCGGCTGTCTTGCAGATAGATCCACCGATTTGGCTTGAAAGAGTTGACAATGGTCGGACTTCCCAGTAAATCCAGGACTTCCTTGCGGGTGGAACGTCCTTCACGGAGTTGGGCAACCTTCTGGGGATCCAGAATGTTCCCCTGTTCCTGGACCATCGTTTGACAGGATGCCAGCACCAGGTTCAAAACCACGGCCAGGGAGAGTGCCAGTGAAAAAGAGATGCGACGCAATGGTCCGATCATATGCCTTTTGACTCGTTCGGGTGTGAGGCGGCAAGGGTGCCTCTCCAGCTTTGAGGTAACACATTTTTCGGGTATGATAATCTCCCAAGGATCCGGAGCAAAGCGCTTATGTTTTCCTGGCAACGGTTTCAGCAGAAAAGAGAGCGGTCACGGGCCTTGCACGCCGAGGTTCTGGCGCGTCATGATCAACTGGTCGAACAGACCCGGGTGTTGACCGGGACCGACTGGCTGGCTTTGCCCGACGATTTCAATCTGCGGTTTGAGGTGTTGGTGCTGTTGGTGGCCGTGCAGCTTTCGGTCTGGCGGCGGCGGGCACAGCCGGAGGATGAGACCAGAATCAGGCTTTTGTGGGAAATCATGTTCGAGGGGTTTGACAATACCTTGCGTCAACAAGGGGTCAGCGATATACGCATGGCCAGTCGGATGCGCAAGCTCCTGGGACACGCCACCGGACGCCGCAATGCCTATCTGGAGTCCCTGGCGGTTCGTGATCCCCAACCGTTGCATGCCGCCATTGGTCGCAACGTCCTGAACCTGCAAGACGCCCAGACCAACGATCCGCGCATCCAGCGCCTGCTCGCAGCGATTCAGGCGATGTTTCCCAGTGACAATTTCCCAGAGGATACCAGAACATCATGAAAAAGCTCACCATCAAGGATGTCGATCTCAAAGGCAAGCGGGTTTTCATGCGCGTGGACTTCAACGTGCCCCTGGATGAGCAGGGGCAGGTCCGCAAGGACACCCGGATTCGGGCGGCGCTCCCCACGATCCAGTTGGCCCTGGAAAAGGGTGCCAAGTTGATCCTGGCTTCGCATATGGGCCGTCCCAAGGGCAAGAAGGATCCCAAGCTCTCCCTCAAACCGGCTGCCGAGCGTCTCGCCAAACTGTTGGGCAAGCCCGTGACCATGGCTCCGGATTGTGTCGGACCCGAAGTGGAAAAGCTGGTGGCCGCCCTCAAGCCGGGTGATGTTCTCATGCTGGAGAACGTCCGCTTCTACGAAGGCGAAACCAAAAACGACGCCAAACTGGCCGAAGGGTTTGCCAAGCTGGCCGATGTCGTCGTCAACGATGCCTTCGGGACCGCGCATCGTGCCCATTCGTCCAACGTCGGCATCACCCAGCATGTCAAGCCGGCGGTCGCAGGCCTGCTCATGTCGAACGAGATCGACTATTTCAACCGCACCATGACCAGCCCCGACCGGCCTTTGGCGGCCATTCTGGGTGGATCCAAGGTCTCCAGCAAGATCAGCGTCATCGAATCGCTGTTGACCAAGGTCGATTTGATCATGATCGGCGGCGGCATGGCGTTCACCTTCTTCAAGGCCATGGGCTATGAAGTGGGCAACTCCCTGGTCGAACCGGAAATGCTCGACATTGCCCGTTCCGCCATGGCCAAGGCCAAAGAGAGAAACGTCAAATTGCTCCTCCCCGTCGATGCCGTCATTGCCAAAGAGATTGCCTCCGGGACCGAGACCAAGGTCGTGGCGGTGGATGCCATTCCCGCCGGCTGGATGGGCCTTGACATCGGCCCCGCCAGCATCAAGGAGTTTTCCGAGGCCCTGAAGCGTTGCAAGACGATCATCTGGAACGGTCCCATGGGCGTGTTCGAAACCCCGCCGTTCGACAAGGGAACCGTGGAACTGGGCAAGGCCGTGGCTGGCAGTGGTGCCTTGTCGGTCGTCGGTGGCGGGGATACCGATGCCGCCGTCAAGCAGGCCGGTGTCGCCGACAAGATTTCCTACATCTCCACCGGTGGTGGTGCCTTCCTCGAACTTCTCGAAGGCAAAGAACTTCCTGGCATGATTGCCCTGACTGATGCATGATGGGTTTTTGTTCGAGGTTTGAAACGATGGGATAAGGATTGGTTCCGTCGCGACTCCGGCAACCTTGATCGCCGGTAAATTCCGCTCCCCACCCCCCCAGGGGAGATTCGGATTCGGCTGAGAAGACCAGGGAGTGGTGTTCTCAGCTTTTTTTTATTTTGCATAGGGAGGATTTTCTCCTTGACAGCGGATGATCGACGTGTCCTCTCGGAACTGAAAGACCGTTTGACCGTGGCGGCTTCCCATACTCTCCGCAAACTTGTCGTCTTCGGTTCCCGGGTCCGTGGCGATCATGCGGAGGATTCGGATCTGGATGTGGTGGCTCTTGTGGAGAGGGCCACGCCGGCTGTCATTCAGAAAATGGATGACGCGGCCTATGATGTCATGTGGAAATTTGATTTCCGTCCCATGATTTCTCTGAAAATTTTTGAGGTTGAATGGTTTGATGCCGCTGTCAGGAACAGGATTCCCTTTTATCGGAATGTGGTTCGTGAGGGTGTGGTTTTGGGCGAACCTTGGTAGATACCTTCATACCGCTTCCGGCAGATCTGCTGCTGTCAGGCTTCAGGGTTTTTCTTCGTTTTTCGATTTTAACGTTCGACCAGTAACGAACACGCTGACCAGGCCAATGACGGTTCCACCTCCCATGATTCCACCCACGGTATCATGGCCGGCCAGGGTCAGGACCAAGGCACTTGTCATTGCAAAAATGCCAACCGACAAAGCCATCCATTGCCCCCGACGATGGAAAGCCCATGCCTCTCTCTCCATGGCGGCGCGGTGATTGCCTTCTTCCTCAAAGCGCTTGAGGATCCGTTCGGGAAAATCCGGAACGATCTTCTCATATTCGGCAAGCATTTGAGGAGGTGGAATTGGGCCTATGTACTGGGCACGACGGAGAAGAAGGAGGCTCGGATTGGTGTTGACCGCTCCTTCTTCCTGAGAAACGATTGGGGCGGTGTCAACTGAAGGTTCAGGCACGTTCAATCCCTGAAACAGCTTGATGCATGGCAGACCCGACTTTCTGCCAATCCTGATTCAAGGCATTTGTATCGGCCAGAAGACCCTCTTCCACGGTACGTGGTGGATTCATGTAGCGTTGCAATTCCTTCGGCATGTCTGCCATGCCAGGATAGACATTGAAGACACTGCCCATGCCTTTGATAAAATTGCCGAATTGCCTTTTCATGCCCTTGTACTCCATGCAGTGTGACGCTTTGGCCCTGCCCAAGAGGGATGAATCCACTTTCTCCCTGTCGGGACTTTATCCCATATGGCCCAACATAGTCCAACAAATTCAGGAAACAGCCGACCCTTTCCTGCGGTCTGTTGCTTCCTTGAAAAACGATAATTTTTTTATTCGGGTGCAGCCTGTGGATCTTCTTCAAAAACCAACTCATCCGGCATTTCCTCCAGGTAGGGCGGCGGAGAAACGCCGAAACCTTTCAGGAAATCATCCAGCAGCAGCCATTCACCCTCCTGGGTGAGCAAATCTCCCCGGATATTGCATCGCAAACACCAGTTCAAGCGTCCCGAACGTTTTTCGGGATGGCGGGCCAGATCCTCCAACAGATTCCTGTCTGCCTGATTGCTTTGGCGGGCAATGTGTTTGGCCAGAGCTGGCCAGAGGGGTTCGCCCCGGTTCATCTCTTCGTATTGTTTCAATTCACGTATAAACTCGGAGGGGTCACCACCCTGATTGAAAGAAAGACGGCAGGCGTGATGGAAAAGATTGACCTCTGGCCAGGAGGGATCTTTTTTCCATGAGTCCAAAAATTCAGTATGGTGAGCCAATAGTGCGCGCGTCCCCATGCGTCCAAAAGAGAACAATTCACTTCTGGAAAAATCCGAGACCCCATTCTGTCTGGAATCCAAACCCATTGCTTGCATCCAGTTGTGATCCAAATAGCGCGCCAAGTCGTGTGCCAAGTAGCGCGCCAAGTCGCTCGCCAAGTCACTCGCCAAGTAGCGCATCAAGTAGCGCGCCCAGTCGCTCGCCAAGTCGCGCACCAAGTAGCGCACCCAGCCGCTCGCCAAGTCGCTCGCCCAATAGCGCGCCAAATAGCGCGCCAAGTCGCTTGCCAAATCGCTTGCCAAATCGCTCGCCAAATCGCTCGCCAAGTCGCTCGCCAAGCTTAATATTTTTTCATCCTCCAAAAAAGTGAAAAGACGTGAACCAGTATCAATCATATTATTAAAATTATTATATCCCATAGTCAGGAGCAGATTTTGTCCTCGTAATCCATTTAGGCGACGGGTACCAGGCCAAGTATTGAGGAGCAAGGATTCCACCCAACCAGGCCAGTCAGGTAGTCTAGAAGTCAAAAGACGACCAACAGCAAATTCCTCGGCACTTATTGGTTTTAGATTGATCATTTTCAGGAGCGTGGCAGCCTTTCCTCCGGAGAAATGTTGTAGCTTCTGCATACCTCCTTGCTCCAAGGCCATTTGGAAGCGGACAGATGCGAGCCAGTTGGCATTTTCCATGGCTAGTTTCTGCCATGCTGTTTCCAACGCCTCGCGCCGTCCGTTCTGGCGACTGGCACGCCATGCAGACAGACCATCACCTGTTTTCTCGCCCCATCCTTGTTGTAATAATGCGGAGGATTTATCAAACCATAAATTAAAATCATTCACATCCAACAACCCATCCGCCAGGAATGCACCCGCCAGCCAGATTCCTGTTTCACTGTCCTCCAACAAGGCGCGAAAAACAGGTCGCAATCGTTCCGGGTTGGCCCCTTCCACCACGGCGGCCCACAAGCGTAGTGTTTCCCACCAGATCGGTTGTTTGACTTTGTCCTTGCATATTGCAATACGTTTCTCATCTCCCTCCACCGTAGCCTGGAGATACCATGCGGTGAGAAATTCCTGAAAACTGAGATGGACAAATGTAAGCTTGTTGTCTGCCCGCTCAACAAGTATTCCAGCCGGGCCAGTCAACCAGGAGATAAAACCATCTTTTTCACTGGCACTCCAACCACCGGGAAGCATGGCGACCAGCTTATCCCAGGAACAAACGATAGCGACTTCCCGGTTCGCAGATTTGTAACCCTCAATCTGAACCCCATGGGCCAAGGCAGCCGTTACGCGAAACCGTTCCTCGCCTGAATCAGGTCGCCAGCGGTGCGGCTCGCCCCTGACACCACTTTTTTCCCGCCGGTCTGGCAAAGCCGTCAAAAGATTTTCCAGGGTGATTTGATAGAGTTTATGGCGTCGGTCTGGCAGAGGACTGGTGCGACTGATCAACAGCATCATGGTCAACAACAGGGCTGTGCGCGACAGTGCCCGGGCATTCGGGGCATTTTCCAGGGCAGACATGAACTCCCCGGTTTGATGTTCACCTGCTGTGGTATCCAGGCCATGGCAATGCTGAAAAAATTTGCCGGCCAGGGTGCGAATTTCTTTATCATTCAAGGGCTGGACATCCACCACCTGGAAACCATCATCGTGTGTGGGCCGTCCCTCCCCATAAGGCCGACTGGAAACCACAACCCGAATATGAGGATTGACCTTGAGAAAACCCAGCAATTGGCCACGAAATTCATGGCCCAAATCCCCCAGTTCATCCCAACCATCCACCAGCAAAACCGGCCTTGGACCCGAGGCATCCTTGAACGTTGCAAACAAAGCCTCCTGCCAGCCGCCCAGACCATTGTTATCTGCCCATTCCCTCAGAAAAGATTCCAATCCCCTGTTCCCGGCTTGGGTTTTTCCCCATTGGGCGGCCAATTCTCTCAGTTCCACAAGCAGTGGAAATACTCCCTCCTGTTTGAGAAGTTGCCGAAAGGTCCAACGCATCCAGGTGGTTTTGCCGGATCCGGCCACGCCACGGATGACCAGACGGTTCTGCAAAACAGAAATATCATCCGGAGAATAAATGCGGCCCTCGTCCAACATGTCAGGATCGTACCCCTCTCCAAACCGGAGGGGGAGATACATCTGGTCCAATGTCGCATCAATGGGTTTGCCATGCACGCCACCCGCCTGGGCCGGGCCGGTATGGCGCAAATCCCAACGGTCATAGAGAAAGCCCATGCGTTGCCGATACTCCTGCAAAAATTTTCTTTTATTATCCGATAACGCATCGATTTTTGGCGTGGATGCCGGTTCGATCACCGGCTCACCATTCGTGAGTTGCTGAACCGACAAATAAATTTGTTGTTGAAGAAAAACTGTTTCATTTGGATCTTTCCCCCAACCACCCGGTTCCAACTCTCCCGACAAGGAACGAAGCGGGGCGTAGACCAGGGAACGCGCCTGCAACTGGCCATGCTTCAAGGTAATAAGACGGCAGGTGTTGGGATGATCCGGCGTGCGATCTTCGGGCCGAACTCCCAAACTGCCCACGGCCAGAAGGTAGGTCATGCCATTTTGTTGCCAGAGGATGGGATCTTGTTTGTTCGCGTGTTCGTGGCCATGCAGGATCAAGGCAACCATGCACTGTTTGGCAAGTTGCCCCAACTGCTCGTGCATTTTGTCCACAGGATTGTGGTGCATGGCCACCAGACGTAGGGGCAGACCCGGGTCGGGTTTTTCCCAACACCGTAAAATTTTCTGCAATTGCTCCCCGTTCAACTCGCCTTGATGATCCTCCTTTCGATGCGACTCTTTGATACAAGAATCCAAAGTCGCCACGGACAGACCCAATTCGGGAAAATTCCAGAGCAGCGGACCATGAACATCTTCCAGGGCAATCAGGACCTTTTGGGAATCGCCCATCAAATCACTCAGAAATTTTTTATACGGCAAAAATTTTTCTTCCCGGATGGCATCGCGAAAGGTTGGCTCGGAAAGATTATCCATGGCTTCCAGTTTTTTGGCAGCTCCTTCACACAATCCACGTGAAACGTCATGGTTGCCGGGCATGAAGAGCATGCAAGCTTTTTCCACACCCAAGGCACCCGGCAGGGTCTGGAAAAACTCCAGAGCCTGCTTGTACTCCCCGGGCAAAGCCGCCTCGGCAATATCCCCGCTGACAATCGCCAAATGCGGCTTTTCTTTCCCCAACATCTCCAAAACCGACTTGCCCAAGCCCCGCGCCAAGCGACCGGAATCCTTGTTGGCAAAACGCCCCTTGGGACCAAAATGGAGATCACTCAGGTGCAAAATATGCAGAGGATCCATGAGAGGCATGCCGCACCAACCTTTCCCTTTGTGAACCGTTTCTCTTGCCTATCCGGCCATCGGCAACCGGACAGTGATTGTTGTGGCCTGTGCATCGGAGGTGTCGAGATCGATCCCGCCATTCTGGGTCTCGGCCATCAACTTGGCCGAATAGGTCCCCAACCCCGTCCCCTGCACTTTTCCGGCGGTGACATATTTTTCAAAAAACTTTTCCCGGATGGCAACGGGAACGCTGCCCTTGTTGTGAATGGCGATCCGGGCATCTGGCTTGCCACTCGTCAACGCAACGGTGATGGTCTCCCCTTTGGGGGAGGCCTCCAGCGCATTCTTGATCAGATTGCTCAGCATGGAAAAACAGAGCAACTCTTCACCCAGGATCAAGAATTTGTCGGAAGCGACCGGTTGGCGTCCCTCGATCAGAATATCAAAGGCAATTTTGTTTGATCTGAACAACGCCAGATTGACCTCATGGATTTTATGAATCAAGGGGAGAAAATCAATCTCTTCCGGTTTGAATACATAACTCCCGCGCTCCATCTTGTACAAATCCAACGACAGGTTGATCATTTTCAGGAGCGTATAGCCCGCGTCCAGAATCATGGCGCACATCTCGGCCTGATCCTTGTCCATGACAAAGGTTGAGCTGAGCATGTCGGTAAAACCGATAATCGTATTCAGGGGGGATTTCAGGTCGTGCCGCATGACCCGGTCCACATCTTCCCGGAGTTGGGCGGCATCGCGCAGTTCACGATTTTGCTGTTCGAGAGTTTGCCGTGCCGATTTCAAGCCCAGATGGGTTTTGACCCGCGCCTTCACCACCGGCGGATTGGCCGGCTTGGTCAGAAAATCGACGGCACCCAGCTCCAGGGCCAGGGTTTCATCCGTCGTATCACACTTGGCCGTCAGGAAAATGATCGGAATGTGGGCCGTCTCCGGCAACTCCTTGAGATGTTTGCAAACGGCATATCCATCCATCTCCGGCATTACCACATCGAGCAGAATCAGGTCCACGTCCCTGGATTTGGCCAGATCAATGGCCTGCCTGCCGTTTTTGGCGACCAGAAGTTCATAGTCCATTTGCAGAATGGCCATCAAGGTTTTGATATTACCGGGAACATCATCCACAATCAAAATGCTCTCTCTTTTTGCCAAACCGTTCATGAATGCCCCCCCGTCAAATCGATATCCAACTTTTCTGCCATGCGGATCAGAATGGCCTTGGCGTCTGCATAATCGAATGAGTCCAGGCAGATGCCCACACACTCCAGGTCATTCCGGATCACCTCCCCCGCATCCATGAGTAAAGGCTTGACGTCATCAAACACATCCTGGGCTGACGTGTTGCCCCCCTGAAGAAGTTTTACCAGATTTTTCAGTAACAAAGTAGAGTTGTGCCTGTCAAATGGTTTTTTGCCGGCTGCCTGATGTTCGGCAGGGTTTTCCTCCCTGGAGAGTTGCAACAAGTCGATGGAATCCATGACCTGTCCCAGGGCACGCTCGAACTCATCCAGCAGGATGGCACAATCCGGATTTGGTTCCGACTTGATCTGTTTATCCAGGGCACTCGCAGCATCAAACAGGCGAGTGGCGGAAAAATTGCCGGCCATGCCCTTGACCGAATGGGCCAATTGACCTGCCATGGTTGCTTCATGGGGACGTTGGCTCTTCAGGGCGGTACGAATTCTTTCCGGTACCAGGGTATATTCCCGCCGAAACTCCAGCAAAAGTGACCGAAGAAGTTTATGATTGTGATTCAATCGTTCCAGGGTCGCCGACAGATCGATTCCAGGCAGGGAAACGGGCCAGTTGGTCCCCCTCTTCCCGGCACTCTTGTCCGGCGCGGAACTGGCTGACTCGTGGGCGTTCCCCTCCTCCTCCCCCTCCTCCGCACCGGCTTCCGCCCTGTTTGCTAACCGGGGCTGGAACGGGTCTTGTGTATGGACACGTGCCTCGATCCAACGCACCAAAGTATTAAAAAGATGTTTTTTATCAATTGGCTTGCTGACATGATCGTTCATGCCGACGGCCAGACATTTTTCCCGGTCACTGGTCATGGCGTGGGCAGTCATGGCAATGATGGGGAGGTTTTGGAACCGGGGATTGGCACGAATCCGGCTCGTGGCCTGATAACCATCCATCTCCGGCATTTGCAAATCCATCAGCACAAGATCGTATGAAGACAGGGTCACCTGCTCCACCCCTTCCCGACCATTGTTGGCAATGTCCACCACCAGGCCAACATGTTCCAGAATTTCCCGGGCCACCTGCTGATTAATCCGGTTGTCTTCGACCAGGAGAACCCGGGCACCGCCAATCTGTTGCCTGATGCTCTCATCATCGGTTTCACTGCGTCGGGAACGAAACTGCCGGGGAACATTCTGGCCAAACACCGTCATGATCGCATCGAACAGTTGGGAACGATTGATGGGTTTGGGCAGGAAGGCGTCGATCCCGACAGTCCCGGCATTGCCCTTGATCTCATCCTGGGCAAAGGCGGTCAACATGATGATTTTTGGTTTGTCGTGAGCGTTATTCTCTGTCAGGATGCGTCTGGCTGTTTCGATGCCGTTCAAACCGGGCATCCGCCAATCCATGAGCAGCAACGGAAAGGGGGTTCCGGCCCGCATGGCTGCGGCCACTTTTTCCAGGGCATCCTCTCCGGAGACGGCCATGACCGGATCAAAGCCAAAAGCCTCCAGAATATCGGCAAGAATTTCCCGCGCTGTGGTGTTGTCATCGACAACCAGCAGTTTCATGTGGCGATAATTCAACGGCGGGGCCGGGGTATGTTGCTGGATGACGGGATCACGTCTGCACCGTATATCAAAGAAAAAAGTACTCCCGCGCCCTGGAACACTCTCCACCCGAATGGTTCCCCCCATCATGTCGATGATGCGTTTCGAGATGGCCAGCCCCAGTCCCGTGCCTCCGTATTTGCGGGTATGGGAACCATCGGCCTGGACAAAGGAGGCAAAAAGCGCTGCCGTCTGCTCCGGATGGATGCCAATTCCGGTGTCCTGCACAAAAAAATCGATGTGGACCTGATCCGCATCCAGGTCCACAGGAACCGCATGCACCACAACCTCCCCTTCGTCCGTAAACTTGATGGCATTGCTGATGAGGTTGATCAACACCTGTTCCAGACGCATCGCATCCCCGATCAGGGTTGATTCATAGTGGGCCGGAATCGCCAGGTTCAATTCGAGATTTTTTTCACTGGCCTGATCCCGGAACAGGTCGGCCAGGTGTTCAAATAAATCATGCAGGTTGAACCGTTCGGGATTGAGTTCCAGTTTGCCGGCTTCAATCTTGGAAAAATCCAGAATGTCGTTCAAGATGCGCAGCAGGGAGCGGGCACCAAAACGGGCCTTGGTCAGATAGTCATCCAGTTTGGGGGAGAGAGCCTGCTTGAAGGCCAGATCGATCAGGCCGATGATGGCATTCATGGGGGTGCGGATTTCATGGCTCATGTTGGCCAGGAATTCGCTTTTGGCCTTGTTGGCCGCCTCGGCTTCCACCACGGCGTGATGCAGCTCGCGGGTGCGCTGCACGACCCGCTCCTCCAGGAGGTCCCGTTCCTGTTGCAATGCCGCCAGCAATTCGCTGATCGCTTCATAGACCCAACGAATTTCATCCCCGGCCATTTTATTCAGGACCGGCAGGGTCTGGCTGGTTGTGCCGGACTGCCAATCCCGCAAGGCCGACGCCAGCCGACCCAGGGGGTGCAGCAACCGGGACAACAGATACCAGACCAGCAACAGAATCACCCCCATGCTGCCCATCCCCAGCAGCAGTTTTTTCCAGCCATCCGCCTGTAATTTTTCAAAAAATACCCCGCTGTAATGCAAATGCAACAAGCCAATCGGGACCAGCAGGGTCTCGGAAACCAGAATGGCCTGGGCACTGAATCCATGAAACCCGGGACCCGGGGCATGGTCGATCAGTTTCTGACCATGGGCATCTTCCAGCACCATCCCCTCGAACAGATTTTTGTCCGTGGTCGGGTCTTTGGCCACCATGATGCGCCCCACCAGGACATCCAACTGAAACTGGCGTTTTTCCGGATCCTCGGTGTCCAGGACCGCAACCGCCTGGGCCGCGATCAACGGAGCCAGCAATTCCACCTTGGCCTTTTCCTGGGCACGGATCTGTTCCACCACCACGTTTTGCCAGTACCAGAAGACACTGGCGATCAGTCCCAGGGCCACACCCCAGAAAATCAGGAAAATGCGCGTCGCCAGACGGCTGGGCAGAAAGCGGCGGGGATCATTCATAGGTCTTGGCCACCTTGAAAAACAACTGGTTCATACGCATGCCGGTTTCACGCAGGGCGGCCAGATTCAGGGCAGGTTGCACCTGCGTGGCCACATGCAACCCGGCCATGATGCCTTGCTGCACGTCTCCCTTGAAAGATGAAAATACAACTGATTTTTTTTTGATGCCAAACCGGATGATCTCGGCACGATGGGCCGGATCGAGCTGCTCGGCGAGAAAAATTCCCGCCACAGACCGGGAATCGAATTCCTTGCAGCCGGCCACATCGGACAGTTCGATCTGAACAGGGGATTTGTAGATGACCTTGATGGAGTTGTTCATTTTTTTGACAACCTCCTCGCCGGCCTGGAGATTGTCTTGATAAACAACAAGAAGCAGCAGTTTTCCTGCGGAATTTCTTTGGGAATCGAGGTCCAGATTGCCACCGATCAGCGTGGGAAACATTTTGATTCCGAGCTGCAAGGTGTACTCCGCCTCACTGTCACCGGCCCTGGCCAAGGTGGCCACACAGGCCAGCAGCACCCACACCAGGATGGAAAGAAAGCATCTTTGTGGCCGGGGAATCATGCGCCATCCACTCTCCAGGGGCTTATTTTTCGGGCGTAATATTAAAAAAAATTAATATAATTTAGAGGTATACAAACCGCCTCAAACGCCACTCCCCCTTTATGCAGGAATTGTACCCTACAGAGTCCAACACAGTCCAACAAATTCCGGACACGGCCAACAAGTCCCAAGAGTGGTCGCAACCGTTATATCAATCCATCTTTTCAACCACCACGAAAGCCAGGGCAAAGCCGCTTTCGTCACTGATGCTCAGGTGGATATGGGTGATTCCGATACGGGTCATGCGAGTCGCGGCCGGGCCATGGATGGCCAGGCAGGGGCGACCGAAGGCATCATTCACAACTTCCACGTCCCGAAACCAGATGCCATCCCGAAAACCGGAACCCAGGGCCTTGACAAAGGCTTCCTTGGCTGCAAACCGCTTGGCCAGACAGGGTGCGGGATCCTGGCGTACCTGGCAGAAAGCCAGCTCTTGTGGTGAATAAATCCGCTGGAGAAAACGCTCCCCAAAACGTTCCATGGCCGTGCGAATGCGTTGAATGCGCACCAGATCGGAGCCGATGCCGAGGATCATTTCCCGGCGACCATGGATCTGACCTGATCGCCCAGACGCATCTCTTGCACCATGTCGCGCACGGCCCGATCCATCCCCACGGAGAGGGCGCGGGCCATGATGGCATGCCCGATGTTGAGTTCCTCGATCCCGGGAATGGCAGCAATTTCCTGGACATTGTGATAGGTGAGGCCATGACCGGCATGGACCACCAACCCCTTTTCCCGGGCCAGGACCGTGGCGCGCTGGATTTTTTCCAGCTCCTGCTGCCGGATTGCCGGTGTGGTGGCTTCAGCGTAGCGACCGGTATGCAGTTCCACGACAGGGGCACCGATGGCCCGGGCAGCGTCGATCTGCTCCTGTTCCGGATCGATGAAGAGGGAAACACGAATACCGGACCTGGAGAGCCGTTCGACAACCCGGATCAGATGGTCCATGTGACCCTTGATGTCCAATCCCCCTTCCGTGGTCAGCTCTTCGCGCTTTTCCGGAACGAGACAACAATCAGCCGGTTTGAACTGGCAGGCCAGCGAAACCATCTCCCCGGTGGCTGCCATTTCCAGGTTGATGCGGGTCTGGATGGTTTGCAGCAGGAGTTTGACATCCCGTTCCTGGATGTGACGCCGATCTTCGCGCAGATGAACCGTGATGCTGTCCGCCCCGGCCTCTTCCGCCTGGGCCGCCAGCAAAACCGGATCCGGATACCGCGTGCCCCGCGCCTGACGCAGCGTGGCCACATGGTCCACATTGACCCCCAGCTTGATCATCTCTTTCTCTCCTCAATCGACGTTGAGGGGTTTCTCAACGGCGGGCTTTTTTTGGCTGACACTCTTGTTTGTTTGAGAGGGTGATTTGTTTTTTTTGCCAGAATTTTTTTTGCTGGTCACCGGTTTTTTATGGCTGACGCTCTTTTTATCATCCTTTATTTCCACCGGTTTTTCAACATCAGGTTCATTCCGAGTCGCGGATTGTGTGTCATCGGCCCGCTCCCGGGTCGCGGATTTTCTGCTGGCCGGATTGTCCCGGGTCGCGGATTGTTTGCCAATGGCTTGCTCCCGGGTCGCGGATTGTTTGCTGGCCGGATTGTCCCGGGTCGCGGATATTTCGCCATCGGGTTGATCCCGGTTCACGGATTGATTGCTGACCGGACTCTCCCTGTCGGTCAGCTTGTTCAGATCGGCAGGATTGTTGATGACTGACTGATTTTTATCAATGATCAACTCCTTGCCGGTACTGGTCTGGTCCACTGTCGGGCTGCCGGCGATCTGGCTTTGATCGATTTCCGGGGATTTTTCTGTGGCGCTCTTTGGTTCGGCCCCTTTCTCCGCATCCTGGGAAGGTGTGTCAAAAGGTCGGGACATTTTCAGCAATTTTCCGGGCAGGTTGATGATGTCGCGCACAATGCCCGGTGCCAGACTGTCCATGGGTTTGATGCGGGTGACAGGATCCGACCAGGGACCGCTGACTTGAAACTGCGTTTCCAGAATGGCCTCCCGACTGCCGGCAACAAGCTTGCCCAGAATGGGAACCCGGTTGATGATGCGGTCGATGGTCTGAAGAGGCTGAATCCCCACCAGTAGATCCAATTGCCGGGTGACGAGATTGACATCGCCCGAAGCCACGATTTTCATGGAGGGTCCCACCAATGCCCATTGGTCGGTATGCCAGAGACCATTTTCAAGGGTAAAATTGCCATGCATTTTTTCATAATAGAAACCGGTCCCGGCCAGATCGGGCCGGTCGCCCACCAACAGGTTGGGCAAGTCCGGAATGGAAAGCAATCCCAACAAGCTGGCCAGCAGATGCAAACGCCGCACAATTCCTTTGTGGGATTCGATCTCCCCCTTGCCGGTCAAATGCTGCAACAGGGAGTGACTGGCTGCAGGCAGGTTTCCCGCCAGATCCAGGTTGAGGGTGGCTTTCCCCCCCTGCATGCCCTGGTGACGATCCAATCCTTTCAGCAGGTTGCCCAGATTGTCGCTGATGAGCCGAAAGCGACCGGAATAGGGGCCGAATCCTGGTTTTTTCAGCCAGCGAAATTCCCCCGATTCGAGACGATGCACAAAGCCATCCTGGTTGTAAAGCAGGCGGTCGAACTTGTACCCTTCCGGCTGCATGCGCAGACCGATTTCCATATCCCGCGCCGATTCATCCTGGGCCAGGATGATCCGCCGGGCAAATCCATGTACATGCCAATGCGGCCAGGCTTTTCTGGCAGGTGTGGCCTTGTCGCCTTTGGGCACCGAATCTGGAGAAGAGTCCGGCAGTTCGAACAGTTTCAAAAGCGGTCGCACATCCAGGACATCCCAAACCATCTCGGTTTTCCATTCCGGATCCTCTCCCGTGGCCCTGGCCTTCCTGACCAGTTTGAAAAAACCAAGTGTCTCTCCCAGTTGCAGGCGATCCAGGACCAGTTGCCCGGAGTAGGTATCCAGACCCAGCGTGCCGGCCCCCTCGAAATTCAGATTGCCCAATCGACTTGAAAGACGTTGAAAAACAATATTTTTTTGATCAGGATCAAGGAAACCGGTTCCGATGAGATTGCCCGGATCCTTGTCGCTCTTGACCCAGCCCAGTTTGCCGGCCACCGGCCAGGTATCGGCATCCACCCGCAGATCAAAATGAAATCGCGCATCCTGCGGAAGTTTCGAGAGTTCCAGGTGAAAGGGCGTTTCCGGCAATGAATTGCTTTTGGCCGGATCCAACAGGGGTTGCAGGGCCTCCTGCACCTGCCCACTCAGGGCAAGGGCATCGACGTCGAGGAGAAGATGGGTTTTGACCGGATCGTGGTAGTCCTTGACATTCAGGGTACCCTGGAACGGCATTTTGTTGAACACTCCGGAATCCGCGCTCAATTTCAATTCGCTGGTGTTGAGCGTGAGTTTTCCAGAGAGTTGCTCGATGGGGGTATCCAGGAAGGGCAATTTAAGAAAGGCATCGGTCAGTTCCACATTGCCCTGAAAGGTGGAACGCTCCAGGTGTTCCAGCGGAAGGGACACCTTCAGGTGGGCAGGGCCATGGCCAACGACCCGCAACTCCGTCAGCCCTAACGCTTGATCCCAGCGCAGACTCGGATGAGCGATAAACTCCTTCCAGATGGATTGCAGGTCCGCCTGAGTGGTGGCATCGATGATGACGACTGGATTGAGCAGCATGTTGGGTATGCCAACCTGGCCACGAATCTGCCGGGATTGACCTATGGTACCATCCGTCACCATGGCCAACATGGAAAGACGATCAAAAATCAGATGCGTCGTCAGCCTGGTCACCGGCGGCAACCCTTTATGGAACAATAAATCTGTCCCGGACACATCCCCTTCGATCCGGAAAATCCAGCCATTTTTTCGGGTCAACTTGTCGTCAGGAAAAGGAATCTGGGCAACAGGACCCAGAATTCGGGCGGTGGCACGATTGACGCGACCGTTTTTCAGGGAACGGTCCAGCCAATCGACAAGCTCCCTGGACATGATGGCCACGGGATAAAAATGGTTGGCCTGTTCCACAGGAACGCCGCTCGCTTCCGCATGCAGATCCAGGATGGGATCCGGCCCATCGAGGTCATGCAGGGTCAATCCTCCCGTGGCCCGACCCTGGGTATTCAGCAAATCAAAGCGCGTGACCACAAGATTCCAAAAACCGGATGGTTTGGTTTTTTGGATGGTACCGTGCGCATTCAAACGGGTCACGGAGAAGGGCCAGCGAAACAGGGGTTTCCAGGTCAATGTCCCGGAACCAGCCTGCAAGCGCCATTTGGCCGTGGTCGGCAGGTCCGTTCCCCCCTGAATGTCGGCCTTGATATGCAAAGGCGTCGTCAACTCACCCAGGGGAAAATAAGGGGCAAGAGAATTCCGGAAATCGACCGGACGCAGATCGGTCAAACCGGCATTCAGATGCCAGCGGCCATTGTCCTGAAATTTTCCGGACACATTGACGGGAATTTTGCCACGGGCATGCTGGAGGATGGTATGCGCTTTCAGGTCCATGCCCTGCCTGGGATCAATATGCGCATTGATGTGCAGATTTCCCCAGATTTTGTAGGGTTCCCAGGCAATCAGCTCCGGAAACAAAGGCGTCAACAAGGGGAGGCCTGCACCGAATATCCTGGCCCGCAATTGCCAGGCACCCTGGAGGTCGGGTATGCCTTGGATGTCGATGACGGCCAACCGATTGTTCCAGGCAATGCGTCCATCGGCCTTCAAGGCAAGAAGAGCGTGATCCTTGTCCTGTTCCAGATTCAAGACCCAATCCTGGATCCGGAGTATTTCCCGCTGATCCTCGACGCGAATCGACACATCGTTGAGAATCATCTGTTCGATGGGAAACGGCGCATGGAACAGGCTCACGACCCATGAAAATCTTTCCAGAATCCCATGCAACCCAGGCTTGTCATCCGCATCCTGTCCACGCCCTTTCCGGACCTGATCGGACTCAGCGGCTTTGGGAATGTTCAAGGTCAGGTCTTGCAGGCGAAGTTCAGAGATCAGCGGTTCGCGTCGCAACCAGGCCAGAGGTGCCACGGTACAGGTGGCAAAGCCACTGTGAAAGGAAGAGGGATCCGTAGCGGACCTGGCCAGGGAAATGTTTTTGGCCCAGATGCGAAGAATCGCTCCCTGGGTGGAGACTCCCAGGGATCCCGAAAGCCAGTGCCAACCGGTCATGCGGGTCAATGCAGGTGTGACGTAGGGAGATTGATTCGATATCTCAATACCATGGGATGAAATATAAATTCCGGCAGTGAGCAACGACAACAGAACGCCCCAGGTCAACAGCCAATACAAGCGTCTGACCCAAATCAGAAATCGCCAAAATAAATGCTCTTCTCCCCTTGTCTGGCTTGGAGTCGGTGGTGGTGGTGAAGATATTTCGGGTTCGGATGCCATCATCTCTTTTGGGAAACCCCTGTCAGTGTGTTATCTATTGTATGTCACACGGCCTGATAAAATCATGGGTTTGTCGTACCGGTCATTCGTCAAAATCCTGGGGAGACGTTGGAATTGCTTATGGACAGGCAGCGTTGGAATGGTGTGGGTCTGGCTGATGAGGCCATGGAGGCTGTGGCCGTGTTGGCCGCGCAGACTGCCGAACCCGAAGGGGTCATGACCCGTTTTGACCGTTATTTGGCCACCCATGGTGAAGATGCCACGCGCATGGCACCCCTGGTGGCCGCTCTGAATGATACCGTTTGGCGGCGGCGTCTGGTGCTGGCCTTTGGCAACTCGCCGTTTTTGGCCAATATTGTCCAACGCTGGCCCCAATTTTTGCAGGAACTCATGGCGGAGGAAGCGATCATTCCGGAGCCGGGACTTTTGCTACACCAGATTTGTACGGCAGTGTTGGCCACTTCAGACCTGGAAAGTGCCGAACGGGTTCTCCGCGAATGGAAACATCGGGAATTTTTGCGGATCGGCCTGTTGGATCTGGCCACGGAAATCACTTTGCTGACCACAACCAACGCCTTGACCGCCTTGGCCGAAGCCTGCCTGGAGGGGGGCTGGCGCTGGCTGGATCGCACCCTGACCCAACAACTGGGCCAACCCATGATCGAAAAAGCCGGAGAAACCCCGGTCCCCAGCCGCTTCACCATCCTGGGCATGGGCAAGCTGGGGGCGGGCGAACTCAATTTTTCGTCAGACATCGATTTGATTTATCTCTACGACCATGACGAAGGCAAGACCACGGGTCCCCGTTCCACCTCCATCAAAAGCTACTACATCCGGCTGGGACGGGATTTGATCAAGCTTCTGTCGCGCCAGACTGCCGACGGCATGGTATTCCGGCTCGATTTGCGTCTGCGGCCCGAGGGGGAAAGCGGCGACCTGTGCCTCTCCTGCCGGTCGGCGGAAATCTATTATGAATCCTGGGGCCAGACCTGGGAGCGGGCTGCCATGATCAAGGCCAGACCGGTGGCCGGCGACCTGGAGCTGGGAGCCGCTTTTCTGAAACGATTGCAGCCATTCATTTACCGCCGCTATCTCGATTATGCCGCCCTGGACGCCATCCGGGACATGAAACACCGAATCGACCGCAAAATTCATCAAATCGAGGATTACCATCGCAATCTGAAGCTCGGTTACGGAGGCATCCGGGAGATTGAATTTTTTGTCCAATCGCAGCAATTGATCCGGGGTGGCAGCGATGCTCGTTTGCGCTCACGGGAAACCATCCCGACCTTATTGATGTTGGGCGGCCTGGGCCATGTCGATCCGCAAACTGTGGAGACGCTCTCCGAAGCCTACACCTTTCTGCGCACCCTGGAACACCGTCTGCAAATTGAACGGGAACAGCAGATACACTCCCTGCCGGAAGAGGCCGAGGCATTGCACAAAGTGGCCCGCCGGGCCGGATTTCCCGATTCGGCCACCTTGATGGCCAAAGTGAAACAAATCACGGATGGGGTCCACCATGCCTATCGGGGCCTGTTTCTGGAAGGTGAACGGGTTCGTCAGGAAAAAAGCGATCCCGTAGTGGCCGCCTTGTTGGCTTGTGACCCTCATGCCGAAACCGGTTTGACGGCCCTGCGCCAGGCAGGATTTGTCAATCCTGAACGCGCCAGACAACTCCTGAAAATTCTTCAGGAAGGACCGCCGGGAATGACATTGCCGGAGACCACCTTGAAATGGTACGGGCTTCTGGCCCCGCTGCTTTTGGGAGAAATTTTGCAGGCTTCGGATCAGGATATGGCCCTGGAAAACACCGAGGCCTTCCTGCTGCGCATCGGGGCACGTGCCAACTATCTGGCCCTTATGGTCGAACATCCCCTGGTCCTGCATTTGCTGATTCCCCTGTTTGGTGCCTCGCCGTTTCTCTCCCGATTTTTGAATCATCATCCAGAGCTGATGGACAGTCTGATCACCCGGGATTTTCTGGAACAGCCACCGGATCGCAGCCGTATGGGCAATGCACTTCTGGAACAAATAAGCCGGGCTGAGGATGACGAAGAGCGGATCCGGGTGTTGCATGAGTTTAAAAATACCGAAGTCCTGCGCATCGGAATTCGCGATTTGTCGGAAATTTCCGAATTGTCGGAGACCATGACGGCACTCTCCACGCTGGCGGATGTGGTGTTGACCCAGGTATTGACAGATGCGCGGCGGGAGTTGGAAAAGCGCCATGGCGTGCCTTGCTGGCTGACGCCGGAAGGCGAAAAGCGCCCGGCCCAGTTTGTCATTCTGGCCCTGGGCAAGCTCGGTGGCCGGGAATTGAACTATGCCTCGGATCTTGATCTGATTTTTGTCCACGATGGCAGCGGTGCGGCACAATATACCGATGGCGAAAAATCGCTTGCCAATGGCGTCTTTTTTACCAGACTGGGACAAAAAATCATTTCGGTCATTACAACCATGACCCGGTCGGGGCGTCTCTATGAACTGGACATGCGTTTGCGGCCCTCCGGCAACTCCGGACCTCTGGTCACGGCGCTTGACTCTTTTCTCCATTACCAGAGCAAGGATGCCTGGACCTGGGAACATCAGGCCTTGACAAGGGTCCGGGTGGTGGCTGGTGATCTCGAACTGGCCAACCAGTTGAACGAAGCAGTACGAAATATTTTGCGCCTTCCCCGGGATCCGACCCGTATTGGTCAGGAAATCAGCGAGATGCGAGCCAGAATTGCCCGGGAAAAGGGTCCTCCCCCCGGAAGCCTGGATATCAAGCTGAGTCTGGGGGGCATTGTGGACATTGAGTTTTTGACGCAATATTTCATCCTGAGTCAGGCCCACACCCACCCCCGCCTGCAACAACGCAGCACTCTGAGTACCTTGCTGGCCGCCGGTGCGGCCAAACTTTTATCCCCGGAGGATCTCGACCGCCTGACAAATACATATAATTTTCTGCGCCTGGTGGAAAACCGGCTGCGTCTGTTGCATGATCGCCCGGAAAATCGGATCGGCCCGGACCCTCTCCTGCACAAACGCCTGGTGCGTCTTTGTCGCCTGCCTGCCACGACTGAAATAATCCCCCTCCTCCAGGATTATTTCATGCGCGTTCAGGAAATTTGCCGGAAACACCTTGTGAATTATCCGGTTGCCAATCCCACTTGACCCCAGTCACACTTGCCGGAATTACTCATGATATGACTTCTTTTACCCTGCACCCCGACCTGGCCCGCGCTGGCATATTTCTTGGAAAGCTCTCTCTTTCGCAACTTTTGCTGATGAACGATGCCCGCTATCCCTGGCTTGTTCTGGTTCCGGAACGTCCAGGTTTGCGGGATTTTGATGAAGTTGCCGGCGATGACGTTCCCCTCCTCCACGCCGATATTTCCCTGGTTTGTTCCACCTTGCGACATTTGTTTCATCCCGACAAACTGAACGTTGCCTCATTGGGCAACATGGTTCCCCAACTTCACATTCATGTCATTGCCCGTTTTCAGACCGATGCCGCATGGCCTCATCCGGTATGGGGGGTATACCCTCCCCTTCCCTATTCGGAAGAGTTGCTGGAAAAACGCTTGATATCAATAAAATCCGCAATTGATATACAAACGTCAAACTTTCTGAAATAACGGAACATCACTGCCCGTTATCGTTTGTTTTCCCTTGAACCGGCGATGGCTCTTTTGCACCTGGTTGCCATTCCGGATGCTCTTTATACCATTGCTCTTTATATTCTTCCGAAGTTTCGCTTTCTTCAGAATTATAATTTGAAATCACGACCTCCAATAAAATTTCGGAGACCATGCTTGAAACGAATCTGCCATACAGGATTTCAATACTTCCGCAAAATATACTCTCGCTTGACCCCCATTGCCCACAATAAAAAACA
>JADGCO010000023.1:0-12077 GCA_015228935.1 Magnetococcales bacterium
CCTCCTGGCGGGGTTTGGGGCGGAGCCCCAATAAAATCTTTCTTTCCAATTTTTTATCCGATTAGGGCGGATCCCCAATAAAATCTTTCTTTCCAATTTTTTTGTCCGAGGATTAATGGACAGCCTCTGAATAAATTGTTCATTGATTGCAGGTTTGTATGAATTATGGTTCCTGATGCAGAGATATAAAGGAGAAAAACGTGAACTGGTACCTGACATGCTTAAAAAAATACGCCACATTCAGCGGAAGAGCCAGACGAAAAGAGTATTGGTATTTTACACTATTCAATATAATCATCATGTTTCTGCTCATGGCCGCCGACATGACAACAGGAAGCTTCAATCACGAAGCCGGCATGGGTTTGTTGGGGGGCGTCTATACACTGGCCACCTTTCTGCCTTCCCTGGCCGTTTCTGTTCGGAGACTCCACGATACCAACCGCAGCGGCTGGTGGTTGCTGATTGTTCTGATTCCGTTGCTTGGTGCCATTGCACTGATCATCTTCATGGTGCTGGACGGCAAGCCAGGGCAAAATCAGTATGGAGACAATCCAAAAGAGGCCATGCAGCAGGCTTGACCTGATCAATACATGCGTCGCGGGCAATAATCCCGCATCGGGCGCTTGTCAACGCTGCTTCAAAGAGGCCATGCAGCAGGCTTGACCTGATCAATACATGCGTCGCAGGCAATAATCCCGCATCGGGCGTTTGTCAACGCTGCTTCACGGTTGCGTCAACAACTCCCGATACAATTCAAGCAACCTGGCCGTCATCTGTTCGAGGGTCAGGGTCATGGCCATGGCGCGTGCCTGGATGCCCAAGGCATGGCGCAGAGCCGGGTCGAGCAGGGCATGCAGGTGTTCCAGCCAGGCATTTTGATCCAGGGCATCGGCCACGCGCCCGCCCTGACCCTGGCCGATCAGGTCCACGGTACCGCACTTGGTGGAGACCACCACCGGCAAACCGGCGGCCATGGCCTCCAGGGCCGCATTGGGAAACGGATCGTACAAGGCAGGCAGGACGAACAGATCGGCTGTGCCATAAAAGGGCCGTACATCCTGTTGCGGACCGAGCCAGCGGATACGCTCTCCCGAGGGGTGACCAGCGGCTCTATGTCGATAGCGCTTCAGGTGGCGTTCGTTGCCCACCACAAGCAACCAGACCGATTCAGGCAACAACGGAAATAATTTCAATAGATGATCCACCCCCTTGCGAAAATAACCGGAACCGACCAGCAATAGAACCACTGCCGTCTCGGGTATGGCGAGCGACTGGCGCATCTCCCGTCGATGCTGCACTTGCAAACCTGGATGAAAAAGGGTGCCATCCACGCCATTGGGAATGACCCACAATTGCCGGGCCGGAACCTGATAATGGGTGCGGATTTCATCCCGGACCATGGTGGAGTTGCAGATGACGGCTCGCAAACGGTGGCTGTGAAACAGGGCCGCCTCTGCCGCCAGCACCCGGCGATGAAAAGGCGAGAGGGAGGTCAACCAGTGGTCCCACGGCGAATGAACCCGGGCACGTTGCCGCAACCACTCCCGATGGACCCCATCTCCGGCCCGAAATATATCGCAGCAGGGAATCCGTTCATGGGATTGGACAAGATCGAAGGCTTCACGGGCAACCGTCTGGCAAACCCAGCGTGAAAATCGCCAATCGCGATGCCAGCGACCCCAGGTTTTGGCGGGGCAGGTCCGGATGGCGACCTGCCCGGTTGCGGCTGCCGGCCAGCTCCGGGTCAGGACAGTCAAGGCCAGATTTTCCTGCCCCAGGTGCTGAATGGCCCGTTCCAGAAAACGTTCCGCCCCCCCAAAAGGGGAATATTTCTGGCGAACCAAGGCCAGTGACAAGGGCCTTGATTGGTCATTGTCCATTGTTGCCTGCCTGCCCATTTTCAATAAGCCATATTGCCTCTGAGGACGATCCAGACGGTGCGGACAAGAATCCAGAGATCGAAGGTCAGGGACCAGCAGCGCAGATAGTCCAGATCGAACATGGTGCGGGCTTCCAGGTCACTGCTTTTGCGGATTTCGCCCCGGAATCCGTTGACCTGCGCCCAGCCGGTGATGCCTGGCTGCACTTTGTGGCGCAGCATGTAGCCCTTGATCAATTTACGAAACTCTTCATTGTGGGCCACGGCGTGGGGACGGGGTCCGACGACACTCATGCGGCCTTGCAGCACGTTGATGAATTGCAATATTTCATCCAGGGAGGAACGACGCAAAAATTTTCCGACTCGGGTGACACGCGGATCGTCCTGCGTGGCCTGTCTGACCACACCCCCATCTTCCAGCACCCGCATGGAACGAAATTTATAAACCGTGATCTCCTGCCCCCCATAACCATAACGGCGTTGGCGAAAAATGGCCGGACCTGACGGATCCTCCAGCTTGATGGCCAGGGCAATGATCAACATGACCGGAGCCAGAAGCAAAAGGGCCAATGAAGAAACAATGATATCGAAAAGGCGTTTTTTGATGGCATTCAGACCATAGAAGGGCGTTTCGCAGATGGCCACCACCGGCAAACCGTTGATGGTGTCGAAGCGGGCATCGACCAGGTCGTAGATGAACACATCGGGAAGAAAAAAGACCGATGCTGTCGTATCCGCCAAACTGTTTAAAAGATTGAAAATTCTCTCCTGCGTGGTGATCGGCAGGGAAACATAGATATAGCCGATATGATTCTTTTTGACAAACTCGACCAGGTCGTCCGTGCGTCCCAATAAAAATTTTTTATCGACATTCGGAAACCGCTCAATATCCCGATCTTCGAAAAAACCAACAAAACGTTTGCCCATAAGGGGATTGTTTTGAATCTCCCCGGCGAAACGCAGACCCACCATGGTGATGCCCACAATGACGACCGAATCCTCCCCTCTCTGGTGATGCTTGAAAAACCATTGCAACAGGTTTTGGATCAGAATCTGGCTCATCACCAGGGCCAGGGGAGCCACCACGGACCAGGTGAGGATCACATATTTGGAAAAATTCTGCTCGTATTCGCCCATCACCCACACGAGAAGCAGGAGGGTCAGGGTGATCATCCAGGCAGAAAGAATCCGTCGCAGTTTGTCGGCAATCAGGTCGAGAGTGGAGTGAGGCAGTTCCACATTGCGAAACATCAAAAACGACAGAATGGCCGCCAGGATGATGAAATTTCTCTGATAAGCGTTTATTTCATGGTGAAAATACCACGTCAATCCTGCCAGAGTGGCCGCATTCATCGAGGGGGCCAGCAGGGCTTTGGCAGCCAAGGTCGGCAACGGTGTGGTATCATGGCGAGGCAAGGCAAGGCTCCGATTCATGTTGAACGGTCAAAGAGGAGACGCCGGTAGTGATCGAGCATGGTCTCCCAGGAAAAATATTTCTGGACAGTGACACGCGCCCGGCTGCCTGTTTCACTACCCATTTTTCGGGCAACCTGCAACCGGTCCGTCAATGCTTCCACATCACCGGAAGGAAAAAGAAACCCGTCCACACCGGGGGTGATCATCTCCTCCGCACCCCCGGTCATGGCCAGAATGACCGGACACGCCATGGCCATGGCTTCCAGGGCGGCATTGGAAAAAGTTTCCACGGCGATGGATGGCAAGACAAACACATCCAGGGCGGCCAACAGGGGGCGTACATCTGCAATCCGTCCCGGCAAATGCAATAAACCTGCCAAACCTAACTGCCTGGCACGTTCTTCCAGAAATGGACGCTCCGCTCCCTCCCCGGCCATGAGCAGTTGAACCGACACACCCGTAGCCCGCAAGCGGGCTGCCGCGTCCAACAGTTGCCCCAAATTTTTTTCCGGTCGCAATTGGGCCACGCTGCCCATGACAAAATCATCGGGACCCAAACCAAAACCGGCGCGCAGTTCTGAACGCCGGGCAATAAACAGGGCCGGATCAAAATGGCTGGCGTCCACGCCGTTGTAGAGAGGTTCAGCATGCGGACCCGAAAGATGATACCGGGTCAGCCAATGGGCCATCTGACTGCGACAGCCGAACAGGAGATGATCGGCCCGTCGCAACAGGGGGGCATAGAACACCATTTTCAGGGCATCCCTGCGGCTGGAAAAGGTGCTGGTATTGAGGGCACAAAGCAGGCGTCGCCCGGGCAACCCCCACAAGGCACTGGCCGCATAAAGAACCGGGTAAAGATTGACACTCCAGACCGAGCCGATGTTCCCGGTCAAAAGACGCTGCCGCAAACGCCAGACGACGCGGGGATCGAATTTATGCTGCCGCGCCAGATGCAGAGGCGTGAGGGTACCCGTCAACAAGGGAGCCAGATCATGGGGCGGGTTGAGATAGGCCAATTCCACAGGCCACCCTTCCCGGGCCAGGGCCGCAGCCACCAGAACGCTCTTGCGTTCGGAACCACCTGTGGCCAGGGAGTTCAGCAACAGGAGAGCCGGTCGCGAAGAATATACGGTCATCCTTTATTCACCCCACCCATTCGGTTTATGATCCGTGTCCAAGGTTTCTTAGAGGCTGTCCATGAACTCTCGGATAAAAAAAATTGGTTCGTTTTTTTTTGAAATGAACAAGTTATCAGACAGCCTCTTACTGGATATTGTCCACAATATACGGCGAACTTCCACCGGAGTTGTGCTGCCCCGGGGCGCCAAGACAAGCAAGGACCCATGAAAATCGCCGTCGTGGGACTCAACCATCAAACCGCACCCGTCGCCTTGCGAGAAAGGGTGGCCTTCACTGCCGAGGCCCTTCCCGCGAGTCTGGCAGCCCTGGTTGCCCTGGATGGTGTCGCCGAAGGGGTGATTCTTTCCACCTGCAATCGGGTCGAAGTCTATCTGACCAGCCGGGAACCGGAAACGGCCATCGCCACGGTTCGGACCTGGCTTGCCACGACCCATCAGGTGGAAACTGAACAGCTCTCCCCCCATCTATACGCTTTTCAGGACCAGTTGGCCATTCGGCATGGCTATCGCGTCGCTGCCAGCCTGGACTCGCTCGTGGTCGGTGAACCCCAGATTCTCGGGCAGATGAAACAGGCCTACCACGATGCCGCCGAGGTCCGGGCCACGGGTCCCATCCTGAACAAATTTTTTCACCAGGCTTTCCGGGTGGCCAAACGGGTGCGCAGCGAAACCGCCATTGCCGAAAACGCGGTCTCGGTTGCCTATGCCGCCGTGGCACTGGCCCGTAAAATATTTGGCAGTCTCGAAGGCAAAAGCTGTCTGTTGATCGGGGCCGGGGAGATGTGCGAACTGGCCGCCCGCCACCTGGTAAGCAACGGCATTGCCCATGTCCTGGTGACCAACCGCACCCTGCAACGGGCTGAAAATCTGGCCACCGCCTTTGGCGGCCATGCCTTTCCTCTCGACAAACTGGCCGACAATCTCGACCGGGCCGATATCGTCATCTCCTCCACCGGCTCCACCGCCTATCTGGTCGATGGACCCATGGTCCGGGCCGCCCTGAAAAAACGTCGGCAACGGCCCATGTTTTTCATCGATATTGCCGTGCCCAGGGACCTTGATCCCCGGATTGCCGATGTGGACAGTGCCTTTCTCTATGACATGGACGACCTGAATCGCATTGTCGAACAAAATCGCCAGGAACGACACCAGGCCACCGAGGCTGCCGACCGCATCATCGACGCCGAGGTTCCAGTTTTTGCCGCCTGGCTTGACTCCCTGGGTGTGTTGCCGACCATCATTGCCTTGCGCCAGCGTCTGGAAGGAATTCGCGATGCCGAGGTGGCCCGCGTCACGGCCAAATGGCCGGGATTGACCGATCCGGACCGGCAGCGGGTCGAGGAGTTGGCCCGGCTTCTGGTCAACAAAATTTTGCATGCCCCCGTCAGCCGGCTGCGCCAGCTCGGTGCCCGGCGGGATGGGGATCTGTTTGTCGATGCTGCCCGCCAGATTTTTGATCTGGATCCCCTCTCTTCCACCAACGAAAGCACCGACACCCGGGAATAATCATGGCCCTGTTTGACCAATTGATCGTCATGGCACGGCGGCACGCCGAACTCGCCGACCGCCTCGGCCAACCCGCCACCATGGCCGATTCCTCCCTCTTTGCCCGTCTCAGCAAGGAGTTTTCCGAGCTGGATCCGGTGGTGGAGGGATGGCGGGAATATCAACGCCTGCAACAGGAAGCGCACGAAACAGAAGCCATGCTGGCCGATGCCACCGCCGATCCAGAGTTGCGCCAGATGGCTCGCGAAGAGGCCGATCTGCTCAAACATCGCCTGGATGACCATCTGGAACACCTGCGGCGCATGCTCATCCCCTCGGATCCCAATGACGAAAAAAACGTCATCCTGGAAATCCGTGCCG
Source organism: Magnetococcales bacterium (assembly GCA_015228935.1). NCBI lineage: Bacteria > Pseudomonadati > Pseudomonadota > Magnetococcia > Magnetococcales > Magnetococcales bacterium. Next base: position 6,304 of record JADGCO010000023.1, read on the forward strand.
GAACAGGAGGCGAAGAGGCCGCCCTCTTTGCTGCCGACCTGTTGCGCATGTACACGCGCTTTACCGAATCACGCCACTGGCGGGTCGAACTCCTCTCGACCAGCCCCACCCCCCTGGGCGGATTCCGGGAAGTCATTGCCATGATTGTCGGACAACGGGCCTATTCCACGCTCAAGTTTGAATCCGGCGTGCATCGGGTCCAGCGGGTGCCCACCACCGAAGCCGGGGGACGCATCCATACTTCGGCCTGCACCGTGGCCATTCTTCCCGAGGCCAGCGCCGTCGATGTCACCGTGGATGACAAGGATTTGCGCATCGATGTCTATCGTTCTTCAGGCCCGGGAGGCCAAAGCGTCAACACCACCGATTCCGCAGTCCGCATCACCCATCTGCCCACCGGCCTGGTGGTGACCTGTCAGGACGAAAAATCCCAGCATAAAAACAAGGTCAAGGCCATGAAAGTCCTGACCGCCCGCCTCTATGACCGGGAACAGCAGGCTGCCGCCGATGAACGTTCCCAGCAACGCCGGACCCAGGTTGGCTCCGGAGACCGCTCCGAGCGCATTCGAACCTATAATTTTCCCCAAAACCGTCTCACCGATCACCGCATCAACCTGACCCTGCATAAACTGGATGCCGTTCTGGCCGGGGACCTGGCCGATGTGGTCAATGCCCTGGCCACCCATCATCAGGCCGAATTGTTGAGTCATCTGGGTGAAACAGAGTCCTGAACAGCGGCGGATGATTTCCTGTCACTGCCAACAATATGTCGCGTCAAAGACACCAGGACCCGGTCAACCACGGGTTGATTCCCCATGGATGCAAATAATATAATAAAAATATTATATTATTTGTCGTGCTTGTTTCTTGGATGGCGACCAACAAATCCAATGTACATTTTTCCTGGACCAGGTGCAGGGTCGTAATAGATCCTCCAGGGATTTCCAAGTTTCACGTGGTAGGTGAAAGTTCTTTTTATCCCGTCGGGACACAGATACGTTCTTTCTATTCCATACTTTACCTTGGCGGTTTGTCCTTCCGAGGTTGATCTGCACCCAAGGTCGGCAAGGTTGAAACCTCCAGACTTCCATGATTGACAATATTCCTCAAGGCAACGCAACCCGCGAAAAAATGTGGGTACAATATGAACCGGCAAGTTGCGCATGTGTTCATGGACAGCATCGCACAATGCAAGCGACGGGAAACAAGTTGGAAAACGCTCCAGGAGTTCCGCCCCATTGGCAACCGATTCCTTCAGGTTGCTGACGATCCAGTGGCTGTGTTCATTCTCGACATGGCAGGCAAGGCTGGCATGCCGAATATTCACCTTCCGTTCAAGAATGCTCCCATTCTCCTGCAATTCACGGAGGGTTGCTGGCAGGGAGGGTGATTTCCATAACGAGGATGACAACAAACTGACGGACAGACCATCAACCAGATAGGCCACTTTAAGACCTTCCGCCTTGTGATGATCAAAAAAGAGTTCACAATCATCGGCAAATTCCTGGGCATCAGGCAAACCATCCAAAAATGGCGCTCTGGTGGCAAGAGCTTTCAGGTATTGTTTTTCCTCCTTCCCAACATCAGGATCGTTCATCCACGTCCACCAGGAATATTTTTCGGCAAGCAGAGAATCCTTGAAGGCTTCTTTTGTGCGAAGCTGGCGAGGCACGCCATATTTGAAAGCCGACCGGAGCGTTTCCAAAAATGTCCTGACCCGGTTTCTGGCCTCTTCCCGGCTTGGAGCAAGAGCATCCATGGACAATTCATTCAAGACCAGATCCATCTGCATGCCTCCAGAACCAGTAGATCAACCGTGATCATTTGACGTGCCAGAATCATTCCATGCATCCGGGGTGGTCAAACCCCGAATGGATATACCAAACCCGGACGGCTGATCCACCGGTTTTCCGGATGTCAAAAGAGGCTTTCCAGGCTTTTTTCCCACTCATCAAAGAAACCATCTGGCCAATGATTGATACGACCATTTTTGTCAATCACAGGGGTTTCGATTTTGCTGCAAATGCGTCCATCCTTATCATCTCTGGAGAAAAAGAAAAAAGCCGCATCTGCGGGGGATAGAATACCTTGGCGTACTGCGATGCGAATGCCATTCAAGATATGATCACTGTGAGATTCGACGATCAGTTGAATACCAGCCGATGCTGCACGCGCCATCAGTTCACCCATTTTTGCCTGGCCTCTTGGATGGAGATGAGCTTCCGGATTTTCCAACAGAATGAGAGAACCGGATGATGAGGAAAGAATGGCAACAAGAATCGGAAGGACATAGGAGATTCCAAATCCAACACTTGCAGAACGGAATTCACCTGTTTTCTGGCGACTTCCGACAAAAGAAAAACCGAGTTTTATCAAATCCATATCTGCGTGAGGTGTCAGGTGAATTTCAACCCCTGGGCTGATTTCCCCCAACCATGCTTCTGTCTGGGCAAGCAGAGAGCCGGATCGTGCATTTTTGTGGGACAGCTCTGCCAACACTTTCTGATCGTGATAAATGTTCAAAAAATGTTCTGTGTATTCACCAACTGTTCCAAGTTGCCGCTGAACGCGGACATGCTGGTCCGACATGGGAAATGCATGGCGAGGACCGGTTCGTTCAGCTTGCAGATAATGAAATTTATCAGAAAAAAGTTTATATCCCAACAATTCCTCACGCGATGTATCCGGAGTTGAGCAGGGCTGTAAAAAATCCCGGGATTTGTCATACACATACTTGAATTCCGACAAGACTCCATTCTGACCGCCAAAACCGAACTCAATAATATCTTCCTTCGCATCTTCGAAAAAAACATCCTTTGCCGTTCCGAGTCGAACGAGGTTGCCGTTGAGTGCCAGACCCTGTCCTGGTGATATCCCCATTTCAAAAGACTGGCGAAACAACAACATTGCCTGCAACACAGACGATTTTCCTGTACCGTTGATTCCCGTCAGCAAATTCAGATTGCGGAAGTGAAATGTCTCCCGGTTGAAGCATTTAAAGTGACGAATCGTCAGATGGGTGGGCATCCAACACCTCCTGTATGATTTCCCGGATCCTTCTGAATCGCAGTTGAACACGGTTTCTGGAGCCTGTGCCCTGGGTGATGGAATCAAAAAACTCTTGCTCTTCCATGATTTTGAGAAATTTTTCGTTCAAAAGATTGTTTCGGTCCGTCAGAATCTGGACCTGATCATCCGACAAAGAGTCCAGATTGACTGACCATGCCTCGAATAATGATTTATTGATCGGAAAACCTTTATTTGATCCCCTAAATTGTTTACGGAACGCTTTTGGACCAAATATCTTTCGGGCAATTTTCATGGCACGAAGAAACCTATTTTTAAGAATAGAACGTTCCTGGTCTGTCAATTTGTTTATTTCAGCCATGGAATCGCTTAAAAATGTATCGAAATCCTTAATCCTGTTATCATAACTCTCGGGAGTGTTCCGAACAAAAGCAAAAAAACGCAACACATATTCACGATCTGCCATCCTCTCTTTTTCTTTTATCCTATCGCTGACAGCGAGGCAGAACTCTTCTGACTCGGCCATTTCTTTAAGAAGAGGATTGATCGGTCCTTGATTAAGTGCGTGTCGAATCTCCTGGGATGAGAGCGGCAATCCCCCTGTATTGATGCGTTTGAAAATATTAAATTTGACTCCGGAAGGCGTGCCTTTCTCAATCTTGTAAACCGTAACCTGTGTCTCTTCTATGCGCCTCTGAAAATTTCTGGGCAAATCCTTGAAACATTTATCTTCAAAATCTTTCAAAAATTCCAGACCTGAAAGCTTCATGGAATTATTTGAGCCATCCACCTGTTTGCCAATAATAAAATCACGCAACGTTGAAAGACGTTGCAAACCATCGATAACGACCCACTTGTCTTCGTTGGTGGCATCCATGTAAAAAGCGGGCAGGGGAATTCTAATCAGCAACGACTCGATCAATCTGCTTTTTGCACCAATCTTCCACACCTCGTTTCTTTGAAAATCCGGAGAAAGATCAATTTCGTTTTCCCGGATTCGTTTAACCAACGTATCAAGACTCATCTGTTGTGTCTCAATACGGATTTCAGATGGGTTGAATGGTTGGATTATTCCAACATCTTCAGGTTCGACTTCCTCGGCTGAATTTTCTTCGTCCTGCATGATATTCAAACCCGCTTATGGATAGTTATATCTGTATTCGCTGGCCTCAACAGCAGACCACCGCCGGATTATACCAAACGATAAGTTTTAGACTGTCCCTGGGAGCATAACAACTCGGACACCCCATGTCAAGCCACCATTGGAACTGCCAAAGTCCGTCCGGCATGGCCGGATCCACAACCCGCAATAACCCGCAATAACCGTTCCAAACCTGGGCCTTGATCATCGTTGGCTGCCCATGAATTTTCAGATAATAGGATTACACACTATTTTTCCTTGTCAAAGTAGCGAGATACGGCGTTTAAACACACGCTCTCAGACATCCTCCGGGAACCCTCCGGGACAACCTCTCAGGTAACACCCTTGCCGCGAAAAAAATCCCGGTATTGCATATCGGTGCGCGAGGAGTGGTTCAAGAGCCATTCGAGCAGAAAAAATTTCAAATCCACGGCAAATAAAATATTTTTTTCGCGGATCAGCTTGTTGCGAATCAATGAAAATTTGGTCAGCAGATCGTTGTGTTCGCGCCGATGGGCTTCGTATTCTGGATATTTGTGGCGCAACATCAGGGTTTCTTCACCCTGAAAATGGGATTGCCCGTACTCGCCCATGAAGCCGAGAAGGCGATTGATCGATTCCCAATCCCGAGAGGTTGGACGCCGCCGGTTCAATCCGTCGATCAATTCGTGAAACTCCAGGATATGATCCATGAGTTTCTGGTGGTCGCGGTTGAACTGGGCCACCCCCACATCCTGAAGCTGATTTTTCAATTTGGACCGGAATTGCGCCGGATTGAAGGAGTCGCTGGGCGTGGTCGCCGAGGAGGGCGATGGTATTGTTGATGAGGATTTTGTCGGTGACGGCATCGACCTGGCCTGGAGTCCCGGGAGGGACGCAGGTTGCACTCCCTGCTGAAAACGGGAATATTGCATATCGAGTGTATTGATGTGATCGAACAACCAGCCAACCACAAGAAAAAAAAGATCCATGATGTAGGAAACACCATCCGTATCTATTTGTTTTTTAATGGATTCCAGACGAACAACAAAATCCTTGTGCGCTTGTTGATGCTCTTTCAGATATGGATACTTGATGCGAAGCATCAAGGCTTCCTCTTCCTGAAAGTGGCGATTCGTATAAAGAAACAATTTTGCCAGAGAGGCGTTCAAATCCTGGATGTTGTTGGGCGTTGGCTTTCCCCTTTGAAAAATCTTGACCCTGTTGTAAAGGTCCGCCGTAATTTCTACCAATCCCATATGTTGTTGATGCATCTGTTCCGGTTTCACTTCCCGGAGACGCGCCATGAGATTGCCCCTGAAATTGTCAATGACCATATCCTGGGCAAGAGAGGATCCCAGATCAGGCGTGGGCGTGTTTCCAGGTACGGATGATTTTACTGTCAGGTTCTGTTCTCTGGCCATTCTGATTTCTCCAGAATCATTTGCAGAAGACAAAGACCGGGATGGGATCCCGGATGGCAGGAAAAGCCGGATTGCAATTCTTTATTGGGGGTAATGCCCGGGAAAAAGCCTTCAGAGGCTGTTTAATAATTTGTTAATTTCAAAAAAAAAAACGAATGAAAAACCGGGATGGAGGTCCAGGAGGAAGGGCTGTGCCCTTCCTC
>JADGCO010000023.1:13028-49718 GCA_015228935.1 Magnetococcales bacterium
GATTTCAAAAAAAAGAATGAAAAACTGGGATGGAGGTCCAGGAGGAAGGGCTGTGCCCTTCCTCCTGGCGGGGTTTGGGGCGGAGCCTCAATAAAATCTTTCTTTCCAATTTTTTTTATCCAAGGGCTTAATGGACAGCCTCTGAAGAATGGCTATTGGATCTGTTTGAAGGGTCGATGCGCACGGGATCGCGAATTTTGAAATTCAGGAAGGTGAACGCATGGTCGAGAGACATGGGTGGCCAGGGGTGGAGAACATGGGGCGATACGGGGCATGGATCGTCATGACTTTCTTGTTTTTGATGGTCAACACCGTGAAGGCAGAGAACAACACCCTGACCGTTGTCTACTCCGGCAATCTGGAAGGTCATCTGGAACCTTGCGGCTGTTCGCCGGAAAGCGATTTTGGCGGTCTGGATCGACATGCCGTCCGGCTGGACCGGCTGCGGGTCGAGCGTCCGGAGGCGGTCTTGGTTGCCAATGGCGGGCTTTTGTCCGGAGGGGGTGCCACGGAGCGCGTCAAGGCTGAATTCATTTTGCGTGGTTTTGATTTATTGCATTATGACGCTGTGGGTTTGCATTGGTCCGATCTGGCTTATGGGCAGGAGTTTTTGGCCCGGAATCCGTTGCCGTGGGTGGCGAGCAACTGGCGCGGAGCCGGCTTTTCCGGGGAACGGGTGATCCGACGCCATGCCCGTGAGATTGTGTTTCTCTCCTGGCTGGATCCGGAACAAGGTCCCAAAGCCGGGGATGGACGGGCCATCTATCCGGTCGATCCGGCGCTGGAAGCCTTGGCGCAACGGATTGCCCTGGCCAAAAAACGCCCTGCCCTGGTGATTCTGGCGACAAACCTGGACATCACCCAGGCCACACGTTTGCCTCTGGCCGGCGTGGATCTGCTGCTTTTGGGAGCCGGTGCCGATGAATCCGTTGCCGAACCGGTTCGAATTGGCCAAACACTGGCCGTGCGTCCGGGAAAATGGGGCATGCGGCTGGGCATCCTGAACCTGCATCTGAATGCCGAGGGCAACGTGGTCGATTGGCAACATCAGGTGGCTGATCTGGGGGCCGACCTGGGGCAGGCACCCCGCATGGCTCCCTGGTATGCGGCATACACGGAACAGGTCCGGGTAGCCAACCAGGAACGTATTGCCCGACTGCGCGCCATGCGACAGGGACATATCGGGCCATTTGTCGGGGCCGAAAAGTGCCAGGGTTGTCATGAGCGCCAGTTCCAGGCCTGGCGTGAGACGCCCCATGCCCGCGCCCTGCCGACCCTGGAGCGTGTCCACAAGGATTTCGATCCGGATTGTCTGATCTGCCATACGGTTGGATTCGGTCAGACAGGTGGATTCGTGGACCAGGGGGTGACCCCGCATCTGGCGAACGTGCAGTGTGAATCCTGCCATGGTCCCGGAGAGGAACATGCCCGGAATGGAAAAGCCGCCATCGTGCGTCCCGCACCGGATCAGATCGAATCTCTCTGTCGGGGTTGTCACAACACCTTGCATGCCCCGGCCTTTGAGCTGAAACACGCCCGCAACCGGGGGGTTCCATGTGCAAAAAAATAAAAAAAACTGAATGAAAAAATCCCGGATTCCGGGTAGTGTTCCACACCTGTTCTCAAGGGTTCCCGAAACAGAAAACTCAACAAGCACGCAGTGGGGAAGTCACGTAACATGGCCACCATCACCATGGAATTGCCCAACACTCTCTTCTCTTCCATGAGGCGTTCTCCTGGAGAGTTTGTCACGGAAATGCGCAAAGCCGCCGCGATTCACTGGTACCAAAAGGGTCAGCTTTCCCAGGAAAGAGCTGCCGAGGTTGCAGGAGTGGATCGGACTGATTTTCTGCTCCTCCTGGCGTCGGAAAAGGTGGATGTCTTTGCTGTGGACATGAAATCCTTGCGCCAGGAGTTGAACATTGCCTGAACCAGTCATCATCAATGCTTCACCATTGATCTTTTTGGCACGTTCCCGGCATATCCACCTGTTGCAGCATTTGCATCGTCCAATTCTGGTTCCTCACCCCGTGGTGCAGGAAATCCGCGCCAGGGGACCACATGACCCAACGGTACGGGTGTTGAATGAAACGACATTAACCCGGCATCTGTCGCGTGCTGCGTTGGCCAGATTGCCAAATTGACTCCCTGTGCAAAGTACATCATAATTCGCGGGTTGGGATTTGTTCAGGAGCTGGAGGTCTGATCCGGGATTTTGCCCCGGATCCCCATCCTCTCTCTTATAATTTGTTTTTTTTGGAGAATCCTTCCCATGCCCACCATTCGCCGTGCCCTGATCAGCGTTTCCGACAAGACCGGTTTGACGGAATTTTGCCGGGAACTTGTGTCGCTCTCTGTCGCCATTCTCTCGACTGGCGGCACGGCCCGCCTGTTGCAATCCCAGGGAATTCCCGTCACCGATGTGGCCCGGCATACCGGCTTTCCCGAAATGCTCGATGGCCGGGTCAAGACGTTGCATCCCAAAATTCACGGCGGTCTGCTGGGCGTGCGCGACAATCCGGAACATCAACGGCAAATGGCGGAACAGGCCATCGATCCCATCGATCTGGTCGTCGTCAATCTCTATCCCTTTGAACAGACGGTGGCCCGTCCGGGTTGTTCGCTGGCTGAAGCGATTGAAAATATTGATATCGGTGGTCCTTCCATGTTGCGCTCGGCGGCCAAGAATCATCGCTTTGTCACCGTGGTCACCGATCCCGCCGACTATGCCCCCCTCCTCGCCGAAATGCGTGCCCAGGGGGGAGCCGTGTCGGAAAGCACCAACGCCAGACTGGCCCAAAAGGTGTTTGCCCGCACCGCCGCCTATGATGCCGCCATTTCCAATTGGCTCTCATCCCTGGATGACCAGGGTGTCCCGCAACTGTTTCCAGCCACCCTGACCCTGCAATATCATCGCACCCAGGAGATGCGCTACGGGGAAAATCCCCACCAGAGAGCAGCCTTCTATGTGGAAACAGGCGTCCGGGAACCTTCGGTTGCCAACGCCCAGTCTCTCCAGGGCAAGCCCCTGTCGTTCAACAACATCAACGATGCCAACGGGGCCTTTGAACTGGTCAAGGAATTTTCCGAACCCACGGCTGTGGTGGTCAAGCACACCAATCCCTGCGGTGTGGCCACCGATCCCGATCTGCTGGCAGCCTATCGCAAGGCACGCGATACGGATCCGATCTCTGCCTTTGGCGGCATTCTTGCCTTCAATCGCCTGGTCACGGAAAGTCTGGCCCGGGAAATTGCCACCACCTTTGTGGAAGCGGTCATTGCCCCGGGGTACGATCCGGGTGCGAGGGCCGTTTTTGCCGAGAAAAAAAATCTCCGCCTGTTGCAGGTCCCGGACCTCGCTTCCGGCAACGTGGATGCGGCGGCCATGGACCTGAAACGGGTGGTGGGCGGCATGCTCGTTCAGCAGCGTGACCTGGCCCCGGTGGATCGTCACACCTTGAAGGTTGTGACCCGACGGGCACCGACCGAGGCGGAAATGGCCGATCTCTTGTTTGCCTGGAAAATTGCCAAGCATGTCAAATCCAACGCCATCGTCTATGCCAAGGCACTTTGCACCGTCGGGGTGGGGGCCGGACAGATGAGCCGGGTGGATGCCTCCCGCATCGCCGTCTGGAAAGCCAATGAGGCCGCCACCAACGCCGGACGTACCGACAATCCGGTGGCCGGTACCGTGCTGGCCTCGGATGCCTTCTTCCCCTTCCGCGATGGCGTCGAGGCCGCCGCCGCCGCAGGTGCCCGGGCCGTGATCCAGCCGGGAGGGTCCGTCCGGGATGAAGAGGTCATCGCCGCTGCCAATGAACACGACATGGCCATGCTCTTTACCGGTATCCGCCACTTCCGGCATTGACCGTCCCGGCCTGCCTGGCGTCGCGGCACATTTTTGTGATCTGCTGTCTGGAGTTTCCATCCCGCTGTCTGGAGTTTCGATCATGCATATGCGCAACTGGGTAGCCTCTTTCATGACCGTCCTGGTCCTCCTTGGCGCGGTAAGTCTCCACGCCGATGAAGCTCAATATCTGGCCTGGCGGCAGCAACAGGATTGGGACTCCCTGTTCCAGGCCTATCTCAAGGAAGATACCTACGCCCTGATCGGCATGGGAAACTGCCATGTCTACTCCGAACCCGGGTGCAAGCAGGACATTCTCTCCGGAACGAATCTCTGGTCCAAGGCCGCCGCCAAGGGTGAGTATTGGCTTTTCAACCGGTTGGTGATGACCCTTGCCGAAGGCACCGACGTGCGTGGCGTGGATCCCGGCCAACTGCCCATGTGGAAACCTCTCTGTTCGGTGGCGGTCCTGATCCGTGACCGGTTTCAGGAGCAGATGATCGAGAGCAAAGGCAAGGCCTATCTGGGGTTGTGTTTCATGGCCGGCAGGGAGGGAATCAGCAAGGACCCGACCTACGGCTTTGCACTCCTGGATTGGGCCGCCACCCAGGACCGTTTGCCCGATGCTGCCGATATTCTGGCCGACATTTACAATAATGGTCACTACGGCGTCGGCATCGACAGGATCAAATCCGCCTATTATAAAAATCTTGCCGCCAGCCATCGTCAATATTTGGAAGCGGTCTATCGTGCCCGGATACAGGCGGCCAATCCCGGCCAGACACAGCCTGCCATTCCCGGCCAAACACAACCTGCCAATCCTGAATACGGCATCGACGCCTGGGATCCCAACAATCCCATGCCAGGCAAAGGAAAATAAACCATGCAGCAAAATGTCGGAGGAATGGACCGTGCATTGCGGATTGGGGTGGGCGTGATTCTGTTGGCTTTGGTGTTTGTCGGTCCCAAAACCCACTGGGGATGGATCGGCCTGCTGCCACTGTTGACCGGTCTGGGCAGCTTTTGCCCCGCCTACGCGCTGTTCGGCATCAATACCTGTCCAACCGGGAAATCCTGAGAGGCTGTCCATTAACCCTCGGATAAAAAAATTGGGAAGAAAGATTTTATTGGGGCTAGTGTAGAGTGGAGGAGATGTCTCAACCCTGTCGTGGGAGGTAATTGTGCCCGACGCCGGTTCCGACGAGCTGACCGATCAGTTGCAGCAGCAAGCCGTGGCATGGAGCAGTGCCTTCGCCAAAAGCGACCACTTCGCGTCACTGACCGATACGGAACGCCATTGGGCTGCGTCGATCATCCTGGAATTTGTCCAGGCCATGCATCTCGTCCACAATCGCCCGGTGCGCCGCTGGACCGCGCAAAGCATCACGGAGTGCTGCACCCGGACCCTGCCTGCCCGGGTTACGGCACCGGAGGATTTTTTTCAGGCCGTGGCCCCGGTCCTGAGCGGATTGATTCTCCATCTGACTGCCGAGGAACTCCTGACCAATGGTCCGGTTTTGATCCGTGCCCTGCAACGCGCCCGGCCACGCATCGTGGCCCAGGCCTCCGATCCCGACAACTGGAACATGACCAAAACCCTGTTGACCCACGCCGTCAACAAGGGACACGATCCAAAAAATCCCCATGACATGGAAGCGTTCCTGGACCGGATCCACGCCGGGGAAATTCCCGAAATTCTGCCCTTTCCCGGTCGTCATGGCCGTCGTGCGTCCCCCCCGGCCATCGTCAAACAACTCCCGGTCAGCGCAAAAAATCCCCAGGTGTTCGAGCAGTTGCAAACGATGGTCGGGCGGATCGCCCAGGATCTGGCCAAAAACAGGTCACCCGATCTGACCGACGAGCTGGTCACCCTTCTTGAGCAACATCCCAACCTGCTCCTGGACATGTTGTCCATGCTGGCAACCCGGATGCAAAACGAAGAGGAAGTCGGCGATGATCCGACCCTGGAAGCCTGGTTCATGATTCTGGGTTTTCATCTGGAACAGATCCGGTATGGCATGGAACGAAATTTTACCTGGGCCATGCAGCTCATTGCCACCTTTCAGACGGAAGCGGCCCGCATGGCCCGGGAAGAGTCGTTATCCCCCATGCTGCTGAATGCCGTCATCTCCTCACTCCATGAAGCCCGCCTGCAACCAGCACCGGAACTTCTGGATGTCTACGAGAGTGTCATGGAAAAAGCGGTCCCGACCCAGTTGCCGACCGCCAGGGAGATGCAGGGAATCCTTGACTCCATCTTTGCCGATGCCGACGACGATGTGTTCCAGGTCCATGCCCAGATGGATCACATGTTGCGCATGGCCCCTCCGGAGATGCAAACCGTTCTCGTCCAGGAGCTGGAGCGGTTGCAACGCCCGACCATCACGGAAGCCCTGGCCCTGTTCGTCGTGCATCCGCAGGCGGTGCTGCGGCAAATCGCCCGGGACTCCCTGCTCCGGATTTCTGCCGGAATCACGCCGGATACCCTGCGCCGCCTGATCGTGTTGCGCAACTGGATTCCCCCGGCGGAAAGACCCCCCCTCGACCAGACGATCCGCACAGCCCGGCAGCGCGGTGTCCCTTGCGCCCAATGGCCGGGAGGGGAGAGCGTGGTCAACCGCTATGCCCTGACCATGGATGGCGGAGGGGCCATGGGTTTTTTCCTGCTCTCCCGGACCGCCCGCCAGCAACGACTCTCCTCGGTCCTGGCCAAGAGCCGGGTCGGCATTCTGGACGCCTGGAGCGGTGAAGCCCTGTCACAATCCACCATGCGGCGGCAAGTCCGCGACCAGATCACGGCGGAAGGCTTTCAAACCGTATCCGCCCTTTTTCCCACCCTGGTCGTCAAACACCATCTGCAAGTCGGACTGGAACAAGGCCAAACCCCGCCAGCCGGACTGTTGCAGGTTGCAGAGACCGTTGCCGCCACCGACTGGCAACCCGACCCCGTCAATCTGGCCGAGTGGCTGCAAACCATCCGTGACGCCGCCCACATGCAAAAAAACACCACGGACAAGGCCATCATTCAGTCCAGCCACATCTGGTCCCGGGAAGTGGATATCGTCCAATCCTGGTACATGGAAAGTCAGGCCCTGGTGGATTATCTGCATGCCCACCGCCATGAGCGTCCAGCCACGCTCAGGGCCGGGATCATCAAGGAATTTTTCGAGCCGGCCCGGCAGGAGTGGGCGGAGCGGTTTGCCTGGACCGCCCTGTGGCTCCATGAGCAGCCACCCGGCAAAAACAGACAGCCTCCCCCCCTGGCCGCCCATTTTGCGCTGCTGGGCCAGATTCTTCTCCAGGAGTACCCCCTGGCCAGGATTCCCTTCATGGAACTCATGGCCATCCGCACCATCGAGGCCCTTCAGGCCATGCCGCCCTTCTGAAGACAGGTTGCGTTCTTCCGAAAAAGGAATTTTTGCACATCTTTAATGCCCACAGAAGAAGGGCAATGGTGTTTTTTTTGAATTGCAAGCATATGAAAAACAAGCAAGCCAGCATAAAAATATCAAGATTGGCGACATGGGGGATTGCACACACCCGGGTTTGTATATACTGTTTCGCAAATTTTACAAACTGAAGAGTCGGAATGGTGCGCTGTAGACACAGCGTGGCGGATCTTCAGTTGGAACCACATGGGCCGACCTCACGCGAGACGGCTTCCCCCCAGCTTCGTAAACGGGAACCAAGGGACATGAGCATATCCCAAAAAGCCCTGGATACTCTCCAGAAACGCCGCGAGGCCGTGTTGACGGCCGGCGGCAAGGAAAAAGTCGCCCAGCGACATGCCAAAGGTCAACTGACTGCCCGGGAACGTCTGAATACCCTGTTCCAGGAGGGAACGTTCCAGGAAATCGGCACCCACATCCAGCACACCTGTACGCACTTCGGCATGACCGGCAAAGATATTCCGGCAGACGGCGTGGTTGTGGGCACCGGATTTGTCGATAACCGGCAGGTGGCTGCGGTCAGCCAGGATTTCAATGTGGTGGCCGGAACGCTCGGCAAAATGCATGCCCAAAAGATTGTCCAGGCCATGCAATATGCCCAACGCATGGGAATTCCCGTCGTGGCCTTCAAGGACTCCGGCGGTGCCCGCATCCAGGAAGGGGTGGATGCCCTCTCTGGATATGGCCAGGTGTTTTACCAGAACGTCATTCTCTCCGGGGTTGTCCCCCAGATTGCGGTGATTCTGGGACCCTGCGCCGGGGGGGCCTCCTATTCGCCGGCCCTGATGGACTTCATCATCATGACCCGGCAGAATGCCCAGATGTTCATCACCGGCCCCCAGGTGATCAAGGCCGTCACGGGCCGGGACTGCACCATGGACGAAATCGGCAGCGCCGAAATTCATGCCACGGTCAGCGGCAATGTCCACGTCGTGGCCGATGATGACCAGCATGCCATTCAACTGGTCAAGCAGCTCCTTGGTTACCTCCCCTCCAACAACACCCACGATCCCCCACACAAACCGTGGGCCGATCTGGATCTCTCCGATGACCCGGAACTGAACGGCATGGTCCCGGATGATCCCAAAGCCCCCATGGATGTCAAAAAAATCATCGCCCGGCTGGTGGACAACGGAGAATATTTTGAAATTCACGCCGGTTTTGCCCGCAACCTGGTGGTCTGCTTTGCCCGGATCCAGGGCATCGTGGTCGGCATCATCGCCAACCAGTCCATGGAACAGGCCGGCTGTCTCGACATCGACTCCTCGGACAAGGGGTCCCGCTTCATCCGCTTCTGCAACGTCTTCAACATTCCCGTGGTCAACCTTGTCGATGTGCCGGGCTTTCTGCCCGGTGTCGAGCAGGAACGCGGCGGCATCATTCGCCACGGTGCCAAGATGCTCTTTGCCTACGCCTCGGCCACCGTGCCCAAACTGACCATCATTCTGCGCAAGGCCTATGGCGGTTCATACCTGGCCATGTGCAGCCCGGAAATGGGTGCCGATGTGGTCTACGCCTGGCCCACCGCCGAAATCGCCGTCATGGGTGCCGAAGGGGCGGTCAATCTGCTCTACGGCAAGGAATTGAAGGACGCCGCCGACAAAAAGGCCAAAACCGCCGAGCTGGTCCAGGATTATCGGGACAATTTCGCCTCCCCCTACCTTTCGGCAGCCCGGGGCTATGTCACCGATATCATCGAACCCGCACAAACCCGGGCCTACCTGGCCCTGGCCCTGCGCAAGTCAATGAACAAGCGCGAACTGCGGCCCCTCAAAAAGCACGGTAACATTCCTCTTTAGAGTGCGAACCCAAGCGGAATGAACCCAGGAGTGCTGAAATCATGAGCATGTTGGATGTCATCCTGAAATCCCTGACCGCCTACGCCCTGCTGATCGTCATCGGCTTTCTCGCAGCCTATATGATCCAGATCATCGTCAAGGTCCTGTCAGCCCAGGGTCAGCAGGCTGCGGTCGCGATCAAGCCCGAAACGCGGTTACCCGCAACGACAGTTGTAGCAACAAGTGGTCCACCCACGCATCATCTGGTGGCCATCGCCGCTGCCGTCTATACCATGAATCGTCGGGTGCGTATCGTTCACCTCAAATCCGACAGCGGCGTTGACGTTCCCTGGACTTCGGTCGGCAGGTCTCTGCATCAGGCCTCCCACCAGGTCCGCCGTTAAGTTGAAACTCCCCTTATCCAGGAATCCACCAGGACGGAAATTGCGATGGAAAGAAAACTGCGAATCACCATTGAAGGGACCCAGTACGAAGTCCATGTCCAGGACATCACGGAGGGCGAAAACACCCTCTATCCCGCGCCCGGCATGCGGGCCGATGCTCCCCCACCCAAGCCATCGACGCCCGCCAAGGCACCCGCCCCTGCCAAGGCAGCCGCACCCGCTGCTGGTGGTGGCGGTGGTGAAACCGACCGCCTCGCTCCCCTGGGTGGCGTGGTCGTCAAGGTCCTCGTCACCGAAGGCCAGCAGGTGGCCAAAGGCGACAAGGTCGTCATCCTGGAAGCCATGAAACAAAAAACCGAAATCCTCGCGCATCGCGCCGGAACGGTCAAAGACATTGCCTGCAAAGAGGGGGATGCCGTGGAAATCGGCGTCCGCCTGATGTCCATCGTCTGACAAAACAGAGCCGAAAAGAAAACAAACGGCGATGTGACGCAACCCCTCTGCAACACCCTGGCAGCCGTGCCGAACCTTTTGACAGCATGAATTGCGCGGTGGTTCAGAGGGGGTTTCAGTCGGCGGCATCGTGTAGAAATCGCTGCCCTTGGGAGACTTCAAGGTGAACCTCGACCTCCTCAATATGTTTCAAGGCATTGCCACTCTGGTCGATGCCTTCCAGCACAATCCGAAAATCGCCTTCATGCGGATTTTCCTCATCGCCCTGGGCGCTCTGCTGATGTACCTGGGCAAAAAAGGGGTACTGGAACCCCTGCTGATGATCCCCATGGGTCTGGCCATGTCCACCATCAATGCGGCGGTCATGTTCGTCCCCGACTACATGAATGTCCCCGCCCAGGGCAAGCATGGCACCCTGTTCGTCAATCCCCTGATTTCCGAAACGAATCAGTTGATGAACATTGTCCAGATCGACTGGCTGCAACCCATCTACACCTTCACCTTCTCGAACGGTCTGATCGCCTGTCTCGTCTTCATGGGGATCGGCTCGCTCCTGGATGTCGGTTTCGTCATGGCCAGACCGTTCCAGAGCATGTTCCTGGCCATCTGCGCCGAGTTGGGAACCGTCATCACTCTCCCCATCGGAGTCATGATGGGTCTCTCTCCCCAGGCTTCCACGGCCACGGCCATCATCGGCGGTGCCGACGGTCCCATGGTGTTGTTCAGCTCGCTGCTCCTGGCCAAGGAGTATTTTGTCCCGATCACCGTCGTGGCCTATCTCTACCTGGGCCTGACCTATGGTGGATATCCCTATCTGGTCAAAATGCTCGTGCCGCGCCATATTCGTGGCATCGCCATGCCCATCGAAAAGCGCATGCCCATCACCCCGGACCAAAAGATCATCTTTTCCGTCATCACCTGCGTGGTCTTGTCGTTGCTCTTCCCGGTGGCCGGGCCTTTGTTCCTGTCGCTCTTTCTGGGCGTGGTCATTCGTGAATCGGGACTGGTGGATTTCATCAAGCTTTTCGAAGGTACCTTCCTCTATGGAGCCACCTTTTTCCTGGGCATGACCCTGGGAGTCCTGTGCGAGGCCGGTACACTCCTGAATCCGGATGTCCTGATCCTGCTCGTTCTTGGTGTCACGGCCCTGACCTTCTCGGCCATCGGCGGCATCCTGGGAGGCTATGTTCTCTACTTCCTGAACGACAAAAAGTTCAATCCGGTGATCGGCATCGCCGCCGTAAGCTGCGTGCCCACCACAGCCAAGGTGGCCCAAAAACTGGTCTCCGAAGTCAACCCGGAAGCCATGATCCTGCCCCAGGCCCTGGGAGCCAACATCAGCGGCGTCATCACCACAGCCATCCTGACCGGCGTGTTGATTACCCTCATGGGTGGCATCCAATAACAACACCATTCCTTGCCGGCACCTTGCGGCAACGGGTTGGGGTGAACAGTCAGTACGGCGGTCGCTTTTTTTCGAGGCGACCGCCGTTTTTGTTTTACACTTTCTGGCGATGATTTTCATCCCAGGTTGCAATCCATAAGAATCAATAAAGTTGGGAAAAAAGATTTTATTGGGGCTCCGCCCCAAACCCCGCCAGGAGGAAGGGCACAGCCCTTCCTCCTGGACCTCCATCCCAGTTTTTCATTTGTTTTTTTTAAATGAACAAGTTATCAGACGGCCTCCTCAGAGGCTGCCCATTAACCCTTGAATAAAAAAAATGGAAAAAAAGATTTCCTCCAACCAGGTCAAAAACACGATGACAATCCACCCCGGAACATTCCTCGTCAGCAGCCTCTCCGGCCCGGAACTCAATTCGGACGAAGCCGATTTTTTGCGCTCGGTGCGTCCGGCAGGCGTGATCTTGTTTGCACGCAATCTGGTTGACCTGGATCAGGTCCAGGGACTCATTCATGCCATACGCCATACAGCATCCCCACCACCCACCCTTTGGCTGGATCAGGAAGGGGGGCGGGTGCAACGCCTGCGCCATCCCTTGACAGCCCACCCAAGCCCTGGACGTTTTGCCGAACTGGAACAACAAGACCCTGTCCGGGCCAGGCAGCTTTCCCGACAGGCGGGCTGGCTTGCGGGGCGGGAATTGACGACTTTGGGGTGTGGCGTCAATTGTGCCCCGGTTTTGGATATTCGTGAATCAGGTGCGGATCCGGTGATCGGTGAACGGGCATTTGGGTGGAATCCACAGCAGGTAATTCGCCTGGCGAGTGCCTGGCTTGACGGTTTCAAGGCAGCCGGAGGGGTGGCCGTCGGCAAACATTTTCCCGGTCATGGTGCCGCCCGGGCCGACTCACACAAGGCCCTCCCCCGCATTGAAAAAGACCGACCTGCCCTGGAAAATTGGGAGTTGATCCCCTTCCGGGAACTTTTATCCCACTTGCCCATGCTCATGACCGCCCATCTGGTGGCCACCGGACTCGATCCGACGCAACCGGCCACCTGGTCCACGCCCATTCTGCATGATCTTCTGCGCAAACAGTGGCAATATCAGGGTCTGGTGGTCTCCGATGCCCTGGAAATGGGTGCCCTGTCCGGTCAATTGGACACACGCGCTGAACGCAGTTTGCAAGCTGGTTGCGATCTCGTGTTGTGTTGCACGGGTCGTCTGGCAGATAATGCCCTGGTCCTGGATGGTCTGGCCCGGACCCTGGCCTCCAACGCCATTCCGGAACCAGCGGCCCTTTTGCAAAGAATAGAACGCATCCTGGCCCCGGCCCGCATCGCCCCAGGCAACATGTCAACCTTGTTTGCCGATCCGGAATACCAGCATTGGCGGCACACTTTGGAAGCCTTGACCGACACCCATTCCGCGCCCGATCCGACGGCACCATCGAACTGAATTTTTTCACATTTTGTTTCAGGAGCAGCTCATGGCCTACGGCAGTCGTCACGTTCCCACCGAACTCCGGCAAATCAACAAGGAACGTCTGGTCCGCATCGTCTGGAACACCGGCGAGCAGATGGAACTGAGCATGGAATTTTTGCGGGTGGTCTGTCCCTGTGCCGATTGTCGTGGTCACACCCCGGAGCAACGCAAGCTCATTGACGGCAAACAGGATGTCACCATCACGGCCATCACGCCGGTCGGTCGTTATGCGGTCAAGATTGCCTTCAGTGACAATCACGATACCGGGGTCTATTCCTGGGAAACCCTCTGGGAAGTCGGCACCGAAAAAGAGACCCTGTGGCAAACCTATCTGGAAGATTTGCAACGCGCCGGCAAACGCCGCAAACCCAACGTATTTCCCATCAAGGCAATCAAATGATATGAATGAACGATCTTGCGTAGACTTCAGTTGATTGCAAGCAATCATGTTATAATAGGCAGTTTATTAACAATTTTCTTGTGACAGGTAATTTATCTTTAATCGCCTATAATATATATGGTATAACACCACCAGAACATTCACAGATTTGATAATTATATTTTCACCTCTACCATCAACTATTTTATACTGACTATTTTTTACGTCAACTTTATCTAGAAACCTTTCTGCGGACGCCAGAGAATCAAATTTTAATGATTCATTATTATTTGTTACAATGATTGGCATTTCCATGGATCCACCACGCACCAGACAATATACACCATCATGTTTTATAGATGCTTTAGACACAAGACTATCAATAGACATGTCGCCAGAGATATCCTTGAGACCCAAATATTTTGTTAATAACTTTATGAGTTTATCTGAGCAATCCAAATCATCTCCTTTTTCTATGACTACTACTTCTATCTCTACATAAGACAAACCAAAGTTTGTTCTCCTTTTTATCTTTTTTGTTGTTAAAATTAATTTTTTACCGTTGGCATCATAACAAACATACGCTGAATTATGGACATCAATCGCCTCAAGGCATGACTCGGCATATTCAATGGAATCATATAGAGAGATATCACCCTGTTCGCTGACAATAATCGGCAATTTGATTTGCATCATTTTTTCCGAATAATATGACGCCTGATATTTATTGATCGATTCTGAAACGAGATATTTCAATAATTTACCAGAACTACCATAAAATTCATATTGAATACTGCTTGTGTTTCCGATATATTCTTTAAGAATCTCAATAAATCTGGACACACAGTTAATACACTTCCACTCTTCGATACAATCAATCACCGCACCAACACGTATGAACCCAAAAAAAATTTTCACGTTTTGTTTGTATCGAACAAGAGTCAGTCTGGTTCCATCCGCATCAAAGGCCTCATGTGCGTCTGAAAATTTTAATAGTTTTAGAACATCTCCAGATGAAAAACAGATTGAAAGACCAAATATATTTTTTATGAACACAGGCAGTTTCATATGCACTCCCAAAAATTCGGTCCCTTTCTCTTTTTTGAAAGGGACCGAAAGGTCATGAGCATCCATGATCGATCATTTCATACCACAAAATCTTGTGGTGACCATATCATTCATGGTTCCTGCATGACAAACGGATTGATTTGATTGACCAGATTTCCCTGCTCGTCCCGCATGGCGAGCCACTCGTCGATGGCGACACGGTGCCATGTCTGGCAAGGCCAGGTGCAGTAGGTGATCTGGCCATCGACGGCATGGATGACGATTTGATTTTCTTCTGCATTCGTAAAGCTGATCTGGGCGATATTCATAAGCTCCTCACAGTTCGGCATCAAAGGTAATGAAACCATTACTGTTTGTAAAGCCAGCCAATACGCAATGCCCTGTCGTAAAAGGAGAACCTGGGCAGTTGAGATCCAGACTGATTCTTGATGTTGTCGCTTGAATATTGGCACTCCCATTACAAGATACACCATCCACATTGAGATCAGACAAAGAGCTGAACGTGACAGATGGTGCCACTCGCATTTTCGTTCGATAGTGTATGACACCTCTGAAGGTGTTGGTGCTGACAACTTGCCCAACAGCGAATGCACCACCTCCTTCCTGTGCCAATTTGGAGAAATACCGTTCACATTCTGACTGCTCCGCAGCGACAGACTTTTTCAAGAAGGATGTTGCCGAACTCCCAATTTCCAACTGAACGTTAGCGATGTCCAGATTCCCTGTCCAACTCCAACCCCAAAAATTGATCTTGAGGCTGGATCCTGACCCGATTGTTTTACCACTGAGTGACGGCAGGGTTGCCGTCAAAACCACACGCACCCAGTCGGATGGAAGAGTCAAGGTCAATTCTGTTGCCCCGACCAACACGGATGCAGAACCACCAGAACCAAAATCCTGGTACATGATCAAGCTGAAAGGATTTGAAGTTGACGTGGCCGGACCTCTGACATACACGGAAACAGTGACACTTTTCCCGACAAGTGTCTGGACATTTTCGATTTTGTAATACCAGCCGCACCCTCCAACATTATTGTTACTCACGATATGCAGGTAATATTGCGGTTCACCCGGGACGGCTGTCTGACCAAGAGTGAATTCCTGGCGGGAGGCTGTCGCCGTGACATCGTGCGTGGTATAAAACCAATGGCGATCCGCTGTCAATACGTGGTTGTTCCCACTGCTCCAGGAAGTTCCCCGCTGCCAGATGTCAAAACCGCCATTGATGACGAAATTTTTCCCGGCACCAGGATCCGGCTGAACAAGTTCATATCCGGTTTCGGCGGCATTGACAAACAGGCTTTTACCGAAATCACCTGTTGTGATGGGCGGCAGGTGCAGTCCTGCCGCATAGCCAGCAGCCTGGGCGGCTGAATTGGCAGCATTGGTGGCAGCGGTTTGGGCCTGGGAAGCGGAGGTTGCCGACGCATCGGCGGATGCGGCTGACTCGGCAGCCGATGCGGCAGCCGCTACCACATCGCCCGGCAGGCCATTCATGATCTGGAACCAGCCACTGCTCGCATTATAGCGCAGGGAGATGATCGTGTTGGCCACGATATCCCCTGCGGTCAGGTCTGAACCATCCAGGCGACGGATTGGCTTGACACCAAGCCCATTGACATTGATGGTGCTGGCCCCGGTATTGGTATGGGCCGCCTGGAATTGCACTTCCTGGCCCGTGACATACCCGGAAGGTGCCAGGGGCAGTGCCACAACATGGGCATTCACCGCTCCCGTATCCTGGGCAAAACATATCTTGCCTTTTTTGATCAGATCAACATCGGGAAGTTTGGTCAGGCCGGTTTCGATCTGATCGAAAATTTCATTCAGGGCGGTACAGCGTGCCGTGGTGTGTTCCACCAGACGGTTGGTAAAATTAAAATAGTCGTTGCTCATCGAACCATCCCTCGCGGACTGAAGTGCAAAGTGATGCCGTGGATCAGATGCGGCTGTTCCTCGACACTCCGGGAAATGATGCTCATGCCGATATTGGTACCGACTCCGTCGATCCTGGCCTCGGCGGTGCCGACCTGCTGGCTGTCCCAGATGAATTCCGACCATTCGGCTTCATTCCAGGTCCCCCCACCGCCATGGATGTCAAACATTTGGACCAAAGGCGTGGGTATTTCCGGGTTGCCATAAGAATAGGTCGGCAGGATTTGAATCGAAGTCGTTGGACTGGCATCGATCTCCAGGAGTGCCTTGCGGAACCGCTTGCGATTGGCAGGCAGGCCAAGATGATAAAACGGCAAACGCAGGAAGGCCGTCACTTCCCCACCATCAAATGAGTTGCCGGAATCCACCTGATAGACAAAGCCGTCATCGGAACCGATAAACAACTTTTCCTGGCCACTTTCATCTTCCTGTGAGCAGGCGCAACAGACCGGCAGACCATAATCGACCGGGACAAAGGCCGGAGGCCGACCCGGCACCAGGGTGCAGAGCATACCGCTGTTGTCGGAGAAAAAAACCCGATATTGGTTCTTGCTGCGCACCCGCAAGGCCGCCAGAACCAGACCGGACCTGAAGGCAAACCAGGGTTGCACCTCCTGGCTGAGGGTGCCGGCCTGGAAATCACCGAACTCCTGGACGGCGGACAATTGCCGCAAACCCCGATCATCCAGGTAAATGGGGCGGCCCATATCCTGGATGGACCAGGGAATGGCTCCGGATTCACCGGAGAGCAGATCCAGACGCCAGTCGGCTGAACTTGTGCCATACAGGGCATGGGTGGCATTCCGGCAAAAAATGGCCATGACCCCGCCGACCGTTGCAAGCATGCCGGTGATTTCATCGCCCAGGGCAATTTCCCCGGCACCGATACTCACCTGCCAATCCAGGGGTTCGCCTATGCCAGAGTGCTGGAGGGAACCGCCGGGAAACGAGAAAAACAGGTGCTTGGCATGTGCAGCCAGATGGGTTGGGCGATCATCCAGCATCCCTGTCAGAATGTAGGTGAACACCTCTCCATCCCACTCAAAACCTGGATTGACCCCGTTGACACCATACATGCGTCGGGTGGCGGCATGACCAAAAAAGTTGTGATTGACACACTCGAAACGACCGCCCGGCAACAAAACCTGTGGAAAATTTTCTCCATCGGCAAAGGCGGCACCCATGGTCGAGTGAATGGCCTCCGCGTCGGCAAAAGTGCCCAGGACATCGTACAGGACCAGACGACCTTCGGCATCATCCGTTTCCCAGTTGCCGCTGGTGACCAGGATCCGTTTGATGGTGGCGCTGGCCCCCGAGGTCATGCCCAGCAAGGACTCTCCCTCTGCAAAGGCCAGGGTGCCCCCATGGAAAAAAAGGATTTCGCCCAGATTGCATGCCTGCCACCCAGAGGGGCTGCTGCGATACATCAGGCATTGGGTTCCCTCTGCGTCATCCCGAAAGGCATAAGTGGTGCCGGAGTAGAGCCACACCCCACGCACCACTCCCGACCCTGGCAGGGGCTGAATCCGCTCTCGGGCAATGGACCTGGCCTCCTGCAACCAGAGCGCATCCTTGACTTCGTCCGCGATTCCCCTTTCATGTTGCGATCCGGATGCCACGGCAACAGGTTGCGCCATGACTTCCAGGGTTTCTTCCGACTCGAAAGTGCCGACGACATCGCCCAAAACCAGATAACCAATTGCATCGGCATTGGCATGAGAACCGGATTCCAGGATGCCGTCTGCCAGAGCCATGCCCGTGGCTCCCGACAGGGACCCGGTCACCAGGTCACCCTTGGCCACCATGGCGATCCCGAGTTCATAGCGTAAAATCCAGTAGCATGTGGCACTGGGAGCCGTCTGCCCATCGAACCGTTCAAACCCTTCGATGCGGCGATACCCGCCACCTGGTCCAGGTTCGTAGTTGCATCCCGTCAACAACCGGCCTGGGACAATGGCAAGCGGGGGCGTGATCAAATCCATGCCCCCACCAAGAGGAAAGTAATGTGTCTTGACGGTCATGCCAGGGATCCTCCATGCAGTTCCGGTGTATCCAATTGGTGTCGTTCCAGGTTTCTCATGATGACCCGCAGGCGGTTGTCGGCGGCTGTGTACATTTCCGGTGCCTCTTCATGGGCGGCGTAATACAACAAGGCGAGTTGAACGATGGCCTCGTGAAACTCTTCGGGAAGGCCTGGTATATCATTGTTGTTCGTCATGCGGCTGGCGCGTCGGTAGCAGACACCACGCACGGTATAGATGGCATCCGGAACCGGACCCAATTTGATCAGCCTATCTGGACTCAACGTCAACAGAGAGGGTGGTCCGACGACCGAGATTCCCGAGCCGTACCGTCGCCGCCATTCCCGGTAATCGGCATAGGGCAGATATCCTTCTCCGGCAGGTCCGATCGATTTCCGGTAAAAACTCAGGGAATCCTGCCGCAAACGCCCCAGGTATTCCAGATCCAGGGAGGTCAATGTGTAAGAACCAATCCCGGCAACGGTATCGAAGGAAAACTCCTGCCACATCCAATGCCAGTTGGGCCGTGAATTCTGGATTTCCACCCAGGCATCGTTGACCCACTGGATGATTTTTTCGTAAACGCCAGATTGACCGGTAACGGCGGGGGGTCCGTTGCCGGACACCCCCGCTTCCCGGCGGACTTTCTGGCACATTTCCAGAAAAGTCGCCATGGGTCACTCCTCGAACGTGGTCGCTACCGGGGCGAACGAGAATGGGTAGGAGAGTGTTTCCCTGGGGTGAAACTCGCCATTTTCATCCTGCTCGAAATGGGTGGTGCGGGCATTCTGCAACGCCTCGACAAACTTGCGTGGCACCTGCACCGGCTTGCCCCGGGGAATGAGCATCAACGACCCGTTGACGGCCACCGGCACGGGACGATCCCCGCCCTTGCCATCGCTGCGTTGCAGATGAATCCGCATGGCATCTCCTTCCACGTTGTTTTCCAGATCATTTTTTTCTTCGCTTTGCTCTTCCTTCACGTCGATCTCCTCAAAACCTGCTTGACGAATCCGCTCACGCATGGTCTCTGCTCCCAGATTTCTGGGAAGATTGATCCCCAACAAATCCCTGGCAAATTCCTGCATTTGCGACCGACTGGCCTCGGCCAGCACCACTTTGATCTTACCCATGGCAACACTCTCCTCAACAAGACAGATGCCGGGGATATCCCGACATCGGAAAAACTTTCGGTATTAACATCAGAATGCGTTCTTCCCTGAACCTGGATGCCAGCCGGCGGTGCCAGGAATGGTCAGACTGTGGTCAGACTGCGATCAGACTGTGGTCAGACCTGGTTAATAACTGTACGCGCTCCGATCATCCCAGACCTTGTCAAATTCCGCGTTGCCATTGGCAAAGCGCGCCGAGACCGGATTGCCATCCGTATAACTGATCTTGCGAATCTGCCAGATGCCATCCGAGGTCAACCCGCCTGGCTGCGCCAAGCCGATATATTCCGGATTGTCGTTTACATCGTAGGATGTCAACCGGTCCAGATACTCTTCCGTGCCAATTGTTGTCTGGGGTGGTCGCGTGGATGTTCCTGTGGGTGTTTTCATGATGTGATTCTCCAAAGTTGTAATGGTTGCCATCAGGCATTGCTACCGGTTTTCAAAACACTCCTGACTTTGCCGGCACAACACGTCAAAACCAATCTGTCCATCCAACAATCCTATTGTGCCATCTGGTCAGGAAGAGGCCAGTTCCCAGGCAGGATGTCCGGCATAACGATGCAGGGATGTCAGGCTGGTTGGTCTGGTTCCCTGGCCATCCAGATCTGCAAGATACGTCAGCATCGATGCAGGCACGGACCGCTGGGAAACCGTGTGGCCATCTGCATCAGGAACAATCGCCTGCATGGCCAGGACCAGCCAATCCAGATCATGCCCGGCAATGGTTTCTTCCAGAGTTGCCAGTGGATCCGGGTCTTCCATGTCAATCAAGGCATGGGTAATGCGCCGTCCATTGACACTTCGGGTTCCGGGCATCACCCCGGATGGCCATTCACCCTGGAAACGATGAATGGTGTTTTGTACGGATTCTGCCAAAAGAGCAAAATTTGTTTCGGTCGGCATGTTGATCAACACGTCGTAGATCATGGAAACTCCTCCTCGATTTCACCAACAGTTTGCGCTGCACTCAGGATCATGACATTGGCAATCACAACTGATTCCGCAACCCCTGCCCCCAATGTGATATACGTATCACTGACAAAGGCACCATCATAAGTTGCCACGGAACTCCAGGACCATGATCCTGAATCGGAAATATTTTTTGCCCCGATTTGCATTTCATTCGTTGCCGCTTGCCAACGCACGGCGATGCGCCAGCGTTTGCCGCAGGTCGGCACTGCGGCCACGCTGGCCGTATTGGTTCCGTCCGTGGTTTTGAAGGCCTGGGCGGCAAAATCATAACAGGCCAGGGATGCAGCCGACCCGGACAGACTGACCAGGCCCACGCTTCCGGTGGTCACAAAAACAGATGATTGCAGGAATGGCAGTTCCATCTCAAGGATCAAGGTTCCGGCAGAGTCGGAATAATTTCCGGCTGACGGCCATTTGCAAACCTCGCCAGCCCTGGTCAGAATGGAGCTGGTCGTGAAGATCGGCGTCGTTGAACCAACGCCAACCTCGACCTGCATATTGTCGCAAATCACTGTGGGTGTTTGTCCCTGGTTGGCCCAGTTCCATCTGGTGGATCCGCCGATAGCCGGATAGAACCCGTATTGGTAGTGCCCTGTGTATGATCCACCGTGGCGGATGTGCCACCAATCGCCAACCAGGGACATGGTAAAGGTGGGCGTCCCAACTGGCGGGTTCACGGCTGTCAGTGAATACGTCCCGTTGTCAATGGCCAGATCCGGTTGGGCAGTATCAATATATGTTGATGCAACATGTTGACAAAATCCAAAATAGTTGGTCGCCGTCACGTCCTTTTTGACGAAAAACGATGTGACAACTTTCCCCTGCAGGGTGTAGTATTCTGTTTGTCGTATTCCAAACCATGCAGTTTGCGTGACTGCCACAGCACTGTTTGCCACACCATCGATGCCGGTAGCGGTTTGAGATATTGATACATTGCTACCAGACCACATGTATCCGGAATAATTCCTTGAATAGTAGGTATAATTTGTCCTGGACGGTTCAATCAGCAACCCGAATCCGTCCTGATCATACCAGGTGACACCATGGTGTATGGCTGTCGTCACACCGGCAGCCGACCACACGCCACCTGCATAGGTTCCCCCCCATACCCGGTGAACATGGGATCCGACCTCAACCCAGATATGGCTGGCCTGTTTGACGGTGGCGGAAGAGGCGCGAGTAAAAGTCCCGGTGCCACTTCCCACGCGCAGGTTGACCGGATCAACTGAATTCATGGCAAAAGAAACAAGATTTGGAGTGGTTGATCCTCCTGTGGATATTAAAAATGGTGAGTTCCAGGCAACTCCCGGAGCCACTGTAAAACGTCCATCGCAGGAGACCCATTTAAAACGGCCACCTTCATGATCATAGAATTTTATCATCAGATATTCCTCCACAGGTTTTTCAGCCGCCAGATCATAAAACATTGATGATCCGTTTCGTGTCCAAACCAGACAGCAAACATCGCCTCTGCCAGAACCCTGGCTTTCTCCAGGATCACCACCAGAATCACCAGAAGTGGTTCACGTACTCCTGGTTTGGAATTGGCCTTGCGAAAAAAAAGGGCCGGTCACAACCCGGCCCTCATGTCATTCATGCCCGCCCGGCACTCCAGATACACACAGTCACCCCGAATCAGACATGATAGTCCGGTTCGGAGGTGGCGATGATGGGTCGGCGAGGTCGAGCCAGATTCAAAAGAGTGGTCAAGGTTTGAATTCTTCCCCGCAACCTTTCCGTATCTTCCATGGGACAGGAAACGGCAATATCATCCTGACAATGCCGCAACTCCTCTTTGGCCCATTGACTGACTGTTTGCCAGGTTTCACTGCCTGGATCGATCATGGTGTTCTCCTGGTATGGGTATGACTGTTCAAAACTTGCACGGTTGGATATGACCGGGTGATCTTGCACCCGGCAAAATCAATATCCAGCCACAGTGTCGGCTGGCATGACCGAGGCCACCATGCGCCGGGAATGGTTTTGTATTTTGGCCAGCTTGAGACCACTCAACACCAGGTAGCGCGTGGCATCCAGCAGATGGTCATGCTCCTTGACGATACGGCCCTGCTCATCCCGCCGGTAGAGGCGATACTCCGATAACCAGTTTTGCATGGTTTTGAAAATGCGCAGGCGCTGGCTGGAGAGGCGTTCCCAAACCGCATGAATGCCCGCCTCCACGGCATTGTCCGCCGGTTCCAGATGCAACCCCAGATCCCGATAGGCTTGCAGCAGGGATTCTCCATCCTTCTGGCTGCGCCCGCGTGCGGCAGGATCGATCACACCCGGAATCCAATCCCCCCGGGCACGCACGGCAGCGGCATGCACCGACGGTTCAGCCTGACCTCGATAATGCTCGGAGTAGAGATAGACCACATCGGCCTCCCGGTCCCAGGCCCCCCAAACCGCCGCAGTCCGTTGCCAACCCACATCCAGGGCATAAACTTTGGGCCACCATTGGGGAATTTCCATGGGATCCACGACGATTTCATCCTCCGGAACCGGATAGATGGCCCCACTGCCCAGGGAAGGAACTCCCTTGGAGCGGGCCGCCCTTTGATGCGGCGGAATGGAAGCGAGCAGCTCCTGTTTGTCTTTTTCGGACAGGTGGGGTGCATCGTTCCAATCCGCCATGATGACGAATGGTTTCATGTTTCCGGCTTCCTTCCATACGATTTCATGTTTCCGGCAACCGCCCATGGGGCAGGAAATGTCGCACCACCTCCGACATGCCTGACAGGGGCGTAAAGGTACAGATCATCAGACCATTGGTCGTCATGGTGCGGATCAGGCATTCGGCATAGATCGACAGGGGAGGTTCCTCGTCCAGCCAGACCACATCCTGCTCGGTCCCCTGAAATGATTTCCGTTTCTGATCATAGCTTTTCAGGACCAGACGACTTTCACCCCCCTGGCGATGGTGGACAGTGATGGTTTCCACGGCATCCGGAACACTGCCGGAACGATTTTTGATATCGGCGATGCAGGTGGCTGGAATCAGGCCGGTCCCGACATCGCTGGGTGGTCCAAGCAGTTTCATTTGAATGATATCCCGGACCGTCTGGGTGGTATCCCCGGCGGCCCAGGCCCGGATCGGACCGGTAAAGCGTCGTCCCGGCCACCATTCCGGATAGAGACCCGTCAAATGCAACGTGACTTCATAACCGCCCACTCCTTCTGTCTTGCCGATACGGTTGGCTGCCAGCATCAACCGTTCCCGATTGGTTTTTCCTCCGGAAAAAAAAGCCATGTGTTTTGGATACTTGTCCCGTGCCAAGGGGCCGGAATCGGGATAAAAACTCTCCAACCGGCGTGTGCGACGGCGACGCTCTTTTTCCTTAAGGATCAGGGTCACCAGATGTTTCTTTGATAAACCGCTCGATATGGTCATCCAACTCCTCGTCTGTCATCTCCTGCAAGCGTTTCATGATTGAATCCTCATTGTCGGCCCCGGCCTCCATCTGCAAATGGCGACCAATGAGTTCGAGCGCCTTGTTGGCCCCGGAAACATCCATCTTGAATTCTCCTGTTGGATTGCCTGACCGATCCTTGACCGGCTCTTCCTGGAGGCACCTTTCCACGACGGTCTGGAGTTTATCCAGCCACCATTGCCGGTCGATCCGGCTTTTGCGCGACGTGCGTTTCTTGCGCACACCTGGCGTTGACTTTGTTGTATCATCCTGCATGGTTGAGCCCATTTTCATCTTCCCTGTGCATCCACAATGATTCGTGCATCGACCCTGATTCATCCGGGAACAAAACCATGGTTGTCAGCGCCGGATCATCCCTGCGGGCATGATCCGGCGTTGGTGCCGTTCTGGAATCCATCCTGCCCGGCTAGCCACCACCTGTCAGTTTGTTCCGAAAAAACTCCCCCAGGACAGTGACGAGCATGGCGACCCCGCCGCCGCTCAGCATGCCAAACACTGCTGAACGACTTTCCACTTCCCGCAGGCGACGATCAAGACCGCCAATCCAATCGGTGATTTCTCCCTGCCGGTTCTGGATGGCCGTCAGGGTACCCTTGATCTCGCCGAGTTGCATGGCAACCTCGTTCAAGACTCCCTGGTTTTCACAACAATGCTCTCCCATGCGCTCACCCCTTTGTCAAAATGCCGACCAGACCAGCCAGACCCGTTCCGGCAGCGATGATCTCTGTCACCAGCTCCGGGCGCATGTCGATTCCCAGTGCTGTCGCCAGCATGACCATGCCACGCCAGGTGGATGGCTCCCGCATCCTGTCAACAATGTAGTTCATGTCAGCACCACCCAGCCAATAAGGTGCCCCACACCAGCCACGACCAGAGGCACCATGCTCATCACCACCAACAACCCGGTTATCAACAGAAGATAACCTCCCCAGCGGATCACTCCCTTGATCCAATCATTCATCATGAAACTCCTTCCCTGTTTCCATCATGCGCGCCAGATGGCGCGCCCGTTCTCCAACCTGTTTGGCCCACCGTGAATCAAGCATCTCCCGGGAAGCCAGCGCAAAATCTTGATTGTTGATGGCGGTCATGAGCCGCTGAAACATGCGAAACCGGCTGATCCCCAGGTTGAAACACATGTCCATCAGGGCACAACGCCGGACATCGTTCAAATCGTTGAACACCGGCAGAAGGCGTTGCAGCTCCCCTTCCACCCGATCCAAATCGTTGTGCAACAACAGCATGGCTTCGGTTTCGGTGATGCCCACATCTTCCAGATTGCGTCCCACCCCGATGGTGACCCGACCCGCCGGGCAGAGATAGGGACGCAGGGCAATGCCTTCGTGTCTGATCATTTGTCTGGTCAACGCTTCACGATCCATTTGTTCATCCTCCCCAAAAAAAAAGCCCGCACCGGTTGCCCGGAGCAGGCCTGAATCAACCCGCCCAAAGGCGGGTCACCAAAAACACAAAAACCCTTCGCAAAAAGTGCCGAAGGGTTCGCTCATCTGGACGAAGAGCAAACTCGCCCAATGTGGGTGCAAGTTCTACCCTGTTTTGAGCCCCCCCTCAAGAAAAAAAAGATTGATCGGTGATTTTTTTTCAGTGTGGAGCCAATTCTGTCCCCAGGCCTTGATCATCATTTTGTCCATCGACATGGGCTTTTCAAAACGGGGTCCAGGGGGTTGTCTCCCTGGCAGGTCCAGGACAGAGTTCTACACTCCTCCTTTTGCAACAATCAATATCCAAAACAGGATATGGACGAACATAAAAATTATGGATCCAACCAGAATACTTTCAGGTATTGCCTTTGAAATCAGAATTTTTGATATAATCTTGACTGACAATACAAATAACAAATAAAATAAACCAAATAA
The DNA here is from genome assembly GCA_015228935.1 of Magnetococcales bacterium. NCBI lineage: Bacteria > Pseudomonadati > Pseudomonadota > Magnetococcia > Magnetococcales > Magnetococcales bacterium. Next base: position 38,703 of record JADGCO010000023.1, read on the forward strand.
TCTTAATAGTGTTTCCTGTATTGTGATTGCAAGAAAATTATCAAAAGCACCAATGGCAAGTAAAGAATAAAGAAGCCATGGCAAGGTTACCCCCAATCCTGTTCCAAAATCACTTATTGTCATCTTGCGCTCCGCTTTTATATACCTGCCGTCCATAAAAAAAATGGACGGCAGGTATTTTATCAGTTCTTAACAAACATTACCTCTTTTGTGGCCAAGTTGCCAAAAAATGCTGAAAAGAGGTTTTGAAGTACGGCTCGTCTGTGCCAAGTGGTCCTCCTTTGTCAAGAAATACATGTTTCAAGGGATCGGAGTAGGCAGAGTATTGATCCGCAGTTCCTTTGCACCCCGAATAGGGATGTGATTAATAAAAGATAGCATCCCTTCTTTCTCTTGTCATCCCGATCATGATCATTTGATATTCGGCTTTTCACTCCTTTCCTGGTTTTGCAGGGGACCAAAAAAAAGCCCGCACCGGTTGCCCGGAGCAGGCCTGAATCAACCCGCCCAAAGGCGGGTCACCAAAAACACAAAAACCCTTCGCAAAAAGTGCCGAAGGGTTCGCTTATCTGGACGAAGAGCAAATTCGCCCAATGTGGGTGCAAGTTTTACCCTGTTTTGAGCCCCCCCTCAAGAAAAAAAATGCATGCTTGTGCATTTTTTTTTTGTTGGTACCTTATTTTTGGCAGCGACTGGCAATTTTTTTGAGGGCCGCATCAACCCGACCGGCTTCTTTCTGAAGTTGATCGGCCAGGAGTTGGGCACCTTCGAGGGAATTACGGCGTGTCAAAGTATCCAATTCGGTTGCCAGATGGCTGAACCGCAAGGCACCAAGCTGACGACTGGGACTTTTCAAGGGGTGCGTGGCCCAATGCACTGCCTGGGTATCCCCCTCGGCCATGGCCTTGGCGATGGCCTGCACACGTTCCGGCAGGGTTTCCAAAAACAGATGAACCACTTCGCCCACCACATCGGACCCCAATTCACTGCATAAAAGCTGAAATGTGCGCGGATCGATGATTTGGTCAGCATCGGCATCGAGAGATACATTATTTTGGGGAATCGGGTCCCTGGTTTGCGGGTCGGCATTCCAACCCGGCAACCAGCGATCCAGGAGTTGCAATAAATCCTGCCGACAAACCGGTTTGGCCAGATAGTCATCCATGCCGGCCTTCTGGCATTGTTCGGCATCGCCCAGCAGCGCAAAGGCCGTTACCGCGATGATCGGGGTGTGTTTTCCCCGGGCTGCTTCACGCTGGCGCAACTCCTGTGAGGCGGTAAAACCATCCATGACCGGCATCTGACAATCCATGAGAACGAGATCGAAATCGGTCACGGCCAGATGGTCCAAGGCCTCCTGGCCATTTTTGGCCACCTCGGGAAAAATGCCCAGGCCCTGGAGCAACGCCTCCAGCATTCTCCGGTTCAGGGGATCATCCTCGACCAGAAGAAGACGAACCTTGCCGGAAACCAACTGAGGAACTTGCCGGGAGTTGCCGGAATCTGCGAGGGAATCCTGGGTGATTCCCGGCATTTCACCACTCTGCCAGGAAAAAGCAGGGTCCTCAGCCGATGAGCCGGTCTGGGGGGGAGCAGGAATATTGGGCTGCCGATTGACATACAAGGCTTCGCGTTCACTCTGCAAACGCTGCAATTGTATCAGATAGCCGCGCACCCAACCCAGAAACCAGAGAGTCATGCCAGTCAACAGAATCCACGCCCCAAGATGAAACAAAATGACATTCTTGGTTTGCTCCTGCACACCCTCCAAAATTGTCCCGGCCGGGAAAACCAGACTGATCCCACCACGCAAATCACCGATTTTATAGCCTTGTTGGGCATGACATTTCAGGCACTCTGCGTGGGTGTATAACGGGGCCATGAAACGGTAAAAATCCTTGCCATCCTCCCGCACAAGTTCCAGATACTCTGCATCTCCTTGCTTGAAACCCTGCAATGCCCTGGATTCCCACTCCAGGGCCACGTTCTCGGGTCGGATGGGATTCAGGCTCGTGATGTGCAGGACCATGGACCCTTTTTCCAGGGCAATTTCCGCCAACTGCCGAGTCATATAGGCCGGATTGATCAGGGTCAGGTGTTTTCCGGAAAAGGCCACCTCATCGCGGTTCGCCGTATCCAGATAGGGATTGGGCGGCGTCTTTTCGGTCACCGGCACATAAACGCCACCATGCCGGGCGTTCCACATGCGGGCCGTCTCCAAAATCCGGAAAGAATACCAGCCCCTTTCCCGGGCCAGGGCCAGTGCCTGTCGGTTCAAGCTGATGGCGTTCCAAAGGATGGAAAGGCCCGCCACCAGGGACCAGATCAGCACCGGCCACACCCAAAATTTCCTGGCAAACAGCATCTGGTTCAATTTGGATGGCGCATGCCCCATCTTTTCGATCTCTTTGCCGTCAAAGACAAAATTATCGTCGGCCAAAACCCGGATCAAGGGTCAGACGCCCCTGATCCGGGTCACTCCTGCTCAAAAATTCTCGAATTCGTCATCACCGCCTTTGTCAGGTCCCATATCCAGGTGGACCGGGGATTTTGCTGGTTGCACCCCACCTTTGGATTTGGCTTTGCCCTTGGTATTCGCACCGGTCCGGGACGGCGGCGGCAAAAGGGCACGGGGCTTGGCCGTGGTCTCGGCAGCCGGTCGGGATGAACTCCGGGTGGTTGTGGTCTTGGCGGTGGCTGCCCTGCCAGAACCCTGCTGACCAAAGTGGAAAAAGCTGATGGCCTCCTGCAAGGACTCCGAAAGCGAAGAAAGTTCATGGGCCGTCGAGGCAATTTCCGACGAAGCACTCGCATTTTGCTGGATCACCTGATCCAATTGTTGGATGGCACTGTTGATCTGCTCGGCTCCCTGGGATTGCTCCGTGGAAGCGGTCGTGATCTCCTGGACCAGCTCCGCAGTCCTCTTGATGTCAGGAACCAGTTTTTCCAAAAGAAGACCCGCTTTTTCAGCCACACTGACACTCGAAGCCGAGAGCTGTCCAATTTCCCCGGCGGCGGCCTGGCTGCGTTCTGCCAGTTTGCGCACCTCGGCTGCCACGACGGCAAACCCTTTGCCATGCTCACCCGCACGCGCCGCCTCGATGGCCGCATTCAAGGCCAGCAAATTGGTTTGCCGGGCAATCTCCTCGATGATGGAGATTTTTTCCGCGATTTGTTTCATGGCCTTCACGGACTCCTGAACGGCCCTGCCCCCTTCTTCGGCATCCATGGCGGCTTTTTTGGATATTTTTTCCGTCTGTTGGGAATTTTCGGTATTTTGTTGAATGTTGGAGGTCATCTCTTCCATGGCCGCCGAGGTCTCCTCGATGGATGCCGCCTGGCGGGTTGCCCCTTCGGACACCTCCTGGGAAGTGGAGTTTACACTGTGACTGCTGCTCAGGACTTCCGTGGTGGTATTTTGCACCTGACCAACGATATCGCGCAGGCGGGCCACCATGTTTCCTGTTGCCGTTACGGTCCGGCCAATGTCATCCGTGCTGGTTGACTTGGGAACCTCCACCGACAAATCCCCCTGGGAAACCCGACTCAACAGGCTTTCGATGATCCGGACCGGATCGATGGCCAACCGTTTGATCAGGGTAAACACCACGGCACTGATCAGCAGCATGGAAACCAGGGCGAGTCCCACAATCTGAGTCAACGCATCCCGAACCGAACTTTGCATGGGAGCCAGTTCGGCGATGATTTCAAAGGCACCGCGTTGTTCGCCAACGCGCCAGCCTTCCATCTTGATGCCCAGCGGGTCATTCCCCTTGCCTTCCGGATAATCGGCTTCGACACCATGACACAACATGCACTCTTTCTTCATGGTGACCGGTCGCATGTACCTGAGGGCATTGATCTCCGGATCTTCCATCCAAAGCTCTTGCAGATCCCCCTTGGCCATTTTTTCGATCATGGTCCGTTCAATGGGTTTGGCTTCGTTGTCCGGGTTGCGTGCGCCAATGCGGGTGACCCGGAATTGATGGTGGGCTGTTTTGGCTTTCTCCTGGCCGATGGTCCACCCGGCCACGATGGGAATGGTTTGATAAAAACGGGTTTTACGGGCGGCCTGGATGATATCCTTCTGGTCCCGGGCACCACTTTTCCGGATTTCATCCTGGGCCTCTTTCAGGAGACTGGGGTCATAAACCTTGTCGGCACCCATTTTGGCAATATAGTTGCGGGCACTCTCCGCCTGGACCGTGATGCTGCGGGCCTGCTGAATCAGTGCTTCCACGGCATCTTCTTCGATTCGGTTCTTGACCAGTACAATCACCAGGACAAAGCCAAGCGTAATGATCAATAAAGCCGATGCAATTATTTTAGTTCCGAAATTCATGTTCTTGATAAAGTCCATATTGACTCCTCCTGATTATTTCTGCATTCAACCTGCAAGTATTGCCTGACGTGACAGGAGACAACCCTGTAACAACTATTGATTCCGTCGCGGTACGTAGTAGTGGGCACTCTGCCCAAAGAAGACCTCGGCGGCTTCCATCATGGTTTCCGAGAGGGTGGGATGGGGATGGATCACTTCGGCCAGATCCTGGACCACGGCCCCCATTTCAATGGCCAACACCCCTTCGGCAATCAATTCACCGGCACCCCGTCCGACGATGCCAACCCCCAGAATGCGTTCATTTTCCGGATTGACGATCAATTTGGTGAACCCGTCTGGTTGTTCCAGGGTTTGGGCGCGACCTGACGCCCCCCAGGGAAAGCGAACGGCCTTGAACGGAATTTTTTGTTCCACGGCGGCTGTTTCGGTCAGTCCCGCCCAGGCCAGCTCGGGATCCGTGTAGCAGACGGCGGGAATGGCATTGGGTTCGAAGCAGGTTTTCTTGCCGGCGATGGCTTCGACAGCCACCCGCGCCTCATGGGAAGCCTTGTGAGCCAGCATAGGCCCACCCACCAGATCGCCAATGGCAAATATCTTCGGATCACGAGTCCGGCGCTGGCCATCGACCTGAACCAGGCCTCGCTTGACTTCCACGCTGGTTTTGTCCAATCCCAAATCTTCGGAATTGGGTCGGCGGCCAATGGCCATCAGAACGCGATGATACTTTTCTTCGCGTTTATTGCCCTGGGCGTCTTCCAGCGTCGTGTGAACCATGCCATCCACGTCGGCCAGGGCCGTGACCCGGGTTTGCAACAAAATTTCGTGACACTGGGGCTGGAACCGTTTGACCACGATCCGGACCAGGTCCCGGTCGGCTCCGGGCAGCAAGCCGGGGGTCATTTCCACCACACTGACCCGGCTTCCCAATGCCGCATAGACACTGCCCAGTTCCAGGCCGATGACGCCACCCCCAATGATCAGCAGGGTTGGCGGAATTTCATCCACGGCCAGGGCGGCGGTGGAGTCCATCACCCGGGGCGAGTCGATCTGCAAACCCGGAATCCAGGCCGGACGTGACCCTGTGGCCAGAATGCAATGGTCAAAGGGAATCTGCACCCGATCCCCGTTCACGCATAGCACGACAAGGTTATCCGGTGCCGCAAACCGGGCATGGCCCTGGATGAAATTGATCTCCCGGCGTCGGCACAGATTACCCAAAGCTCCGGTCAGGCGGGTCACCACGCTGTTTTTCCAGTCGCGCAGACGATGCAGATCAATTTCCGGCGGGGCAAAGCGCACCCCCATGACTTCGGCATGGCGCGCTTCCCAAAGCACCTGCGTCACATGCAGCAACGCCTTGCTGGGAATACACCCCCGGTAGAGGCAAACCCCTCCGGGATTGGGTTCCGTATCGATCAGGGTCGTGGCAAACCCCATATCCGCAGCCCGAAAGGCCGCCGCGTAACCTCCTGGTCCGCCACCGACCACCACCACCTTATCCGGATTTTTCATGCGCGTTCCTCAAAGCAACACATTGGCATTTTTATTCTTTCAACGCATCCTGGATTTCCAGAAACTCATCGAGGTGGTCAAGGAACAAATCGACAAGCCTGGGATCGAAATGGCGTCCGCGTTCCTGATGGAACAATTCAATGATTTTTTCCAGTGGCCAGGCTTTTTTGTAGCATCGCTCATGAAACAGCGCATCAAAGACATCGATCACGCTGGTAATACGGGCAAAAACATGGATGTCGTCGCCCTTCAACCCATCGGGATATCCCGTACCATCCCATTTTTCATGGTGTTGACAGGCGATGATGGCACCGGTCCTCAGGATGGGCCGGTCGGAGCTTTTCAGTATCTGCCGACCTATCCGGGTATGACTCTGCATCACCTGCCACTCTGTCTGATCCAGTTTGCCCGGTTTGTTCAGGATATGATCGGGAATGCCGATTTTTCCCAGATCGTGCATGGGCGATGACAACCAGAGAAGCTCGACATCCTCTTCACTCAATCCCAGCAACATGCCCAGCAGCCTGGAGCTTTCCGCAACCCGGCGCACATGGTTGCCCGCCTCGTTGGAACGAACTTCGATCACCTCGCCCAGGGTAAAGGTGACATCCTTTTGCGTATTGACAATTTCCCTGTTCAAACCAAGATTTTCGAACGCGAAGGCAATATTTGCGGAAAAAGTGCGCAACAAATCCCGATCCAGGTCTTCCAGAGGACGATTTGCCTGAATATAAATCAAATTTTCAAGATTGCCGCGACTGACATACCGGGTCAGAAAACCAAAACGGCTGAAGATGCCTTCGCGGGGATCTTTGATGTTCTCCACCTGGCCAACCAGCTCACCGGGCAATATGTCACCGATGGCTTTTCCAACATGCGGTTCAAAGGAACCACAAGCAGCATAGACGACATGACCGACATATTCCCGTATCGCGAAGAAACCGGCCACCGCATGGTCTGAATTTTCATCCAGGCTCAACAGGGATGTCGCTTGCCGTAATATGCTTCTGGCCAGCTTGCCCAGGGAACGGGCTTCGAAGAGATCGCCTGTCCCATTGACGATACTGGCCAAACCCCGGCGGGTATTGTCGATGGTTCGCAAGTCACGATAAGAACGCAAGGCCGCCGTGATCGAGGTGATCAGGCGTTGGGTGGTCAACCGGACCTTGTCCTTGTAGTCATTGATATCGTACTCTTGGATCACTTTTTGCTCGGGAGCCTGACCGGGTTGGCCGGTCCGCAAAATGATGCGCACAAAACGATTTGACAAAACGTCCCGAATGTAGCGCACGGCGCTGAGACCGGCCTCATCTGTCTCCATCACCACATCCATGAGGATGACTGCCGTATCGGGGTGTTGTTGCATCAATCGCTGGGCTTCCACCGCCGAATAGCCGCTGATAAGCTCCGCTTTTCTGTTATCGAAGGTGAAATCGCGCAGCACGAGACGGGTCAGGGAGTGGATCTCCTCGTCATCGTCCACGATCAGGATTTTCCATGGCTGCCGGGTGGGGTCGGCACTGACCGGCACTGGTTGGTCTGCCCCGCCGCGCAGCTCATCTGCAAAAAACAAATCGGAGGTCAGCATGTCAGGTTTGCTTTCCTTGTGGCATCTTTTTTGGAGCTTTACCCCTCACCCTCATCTCCACACGTCGGGTACCCTTATATGACATATACCCTTCATTTCCTCCAGAGATTTCGTCCCCTTTGATAAAATCTTTTCCGTTTTTGGCCAGTGTGTGATTTATTTACCCGGGTGGAGAAAAAAATGCTACCCTCCCACCCGTGACAGGAATGGAAGCGTAACGAATGGATACGACTCCGTAGGGAGCGTAACAAATGGATACGACTCCGTGGAAATCATGTGAAACAAATCTGGTTGGCATGCACTCCCGTGGATTTTATACCTCTGATGACAAATTCACAAGAATCTGAACTAAATGAAATTGCTGATCAACTCGTGACCATCCGCCATGGTGCGCAACGCGACGATCTGAGACTGCAAAGGCATAAACGCCGGGCTGAAGCCTTGCTGTCCGATTATCCGGCCAAGGCCCACAATATTCTGGGCACCATTGCAACCATCCGCCGGGATGAAGCAACCATGCGCAACCATTTTCGGTTGGCCCGGTTGAATGATCCCTGGGATCCGGCGGTCCGCGTCAACCTGGTCGCATCGTTGCAGGATTTTGGCTGTCTCTCGGAAGCCGCCGAAGTGGCCATCAGAAATTGCGAAGATCTACCCCGCAATCCGGAATTGCTTTGCCAGGTGGTGGAAGCCTGTGTGTTTGCCGGTCGCCTGCAATTCGCCGCCCAGCGTTTGGCTGTCTTGGAAAAATTCAATCTTCTGGATGCCGTGGCAGGCATGGAAAGTCTGCTCCATTGCAGCCGCTTTCTGGAGGAACGCGGCGTTACGGACATGGCCGTTGAATCCCTGCAAAAACAGGCAACCGCCAACCTGCGCAAATTGGGTACGCCGGTTCCCCAGGTACGGATTGCCCTGGACGGCAACCGTCATTCCGATTTGCCAATCAATCGCTGGGTATCCTTTTCCCTGGTCGTGCCACTCTCCACCGACGAAACGGATGCCCTGCAAAAAAAGCTGCACAAACATTTGCAGCAATCCCAACCTTCCAGAGAAACTTCCCGCTGGGTCAGGGTCGGCTATATGACCCGTGAACAGGCGGTCGAATAAACAATGAAATTTTTTACATCCCGCGAACAGGCGGTTGAATGGGCAAAAAATATACTTTGCACGAGCGGCATGTCTATTACCTGTTATGTCTGATCCTGCTGTGGGGCTGGGCAATCCGCTCTGCGGATGTGCCCAACTGGTTGTCAAACCCGGAGCGTATGCTGTTCCAGGGAAAACCCCTTCTGGCCAGCGTCGATGGCTATTATTTTCTGGACCTGTCCCGGAATACAACTTTTGCACCTGAACCAGCCCATCCCCGGCAGGAAGATCTGTCGTCTTCTCTCCCTGCCCATGTGGACCCGGCCCCGCCCCGTTTGCCACTCCCGGCACACATGATTCGTTCCCTGGTCCGTGTCTGGGACATGGATCCTTTGTGGATCGCGGCCTGGAGCGGACCTGTCCTGGCTCCCCTGCTCGCCATTCCCCTGTTTTTCCTGGGAAGATACTGGGGTGGACGCAGCAGTGGTCTGGCGGCAGCCTTGTTGGGTGTCACGGCTCCCCTGTTCGTGCAACGAACTGCCTTTGGTTATTTCGATACGGACATGCTCATTCCAACCCTGTTTCTGGTCATGAGCCTGGGATTTTTGCATTTTGCGCGTGGTCAACCGGGCCGCATGTTCCCCCCGCTGCTCCTGGCTTTGGGCGGATATGGAGTGTTGCTGTGGTGGTGGGATCGGGCACCGGCACAAATACTGGGGATGCAGCTCTCCCTGATCATGATGAGTTGGCTGGTCAGGCGATTTTCCCGGAACCGGGCTGCTCCACCCCTGCCGGCTTACCTCCTGCCAGGATACACCCTGCTGACGTTGGGCACATTCTACCTGGCCCGGGGTGAACTTCCCTCCCTGGATCTGGTGGCCACCCTGAAGAACGGGTTGGAATTTTTTCTGGGTGCGGAAACTTCCTCTCTTCCCCCCACGGCCAGAATCATTGAAGAGTTTCATGCCCTTCCCTGGCAACAAACCGCCCTGGCAGCAACCGGACACCCCTTGACGGTTGTTTTGGGTTGCATCGGTCTCCTCCTGCTGACAGGGCGCGGCAAATGGGAGATGGTATTATTGCTTCCCGTGTCCATTCTGGGGGTATGGGGCCTGCTTGGAGCCATGCGCCTGCTCATTTTTACCGGTCCCCTGCTGGCACTCGGCATCGGTCATCTGACCGGCCTGGCCTGGAAACAGGCCCACCGCTGGCATCCCGGGGCAGGCCGGATCCTTGTCTTGTTGGGAGTATTGGCTGCACTTTGGCCTGCGCTGCGCAACAGTCTGCCCCACCGAACTACCCTGGATTTTTCGCCGCCAACCGTGGCCGGCATGGCTGAGTTCAGCCGGATTTTGCCCCCCCAGGCCTGGATTTGGTCTCTCTGGGACGCCGGCCATCCATTGCGATATTGGTCGCAACGCGCCGTCGTTTTTGACGGGCATGTCGATGTCCCGGAAGCCGGGGAGAGATTGGTGTACAATACCCTCCCTTTTGCCACACCGGATGCCGTTTTTTCGGCCCGTTTCATGCTGGATTATACGGCCCGGGGTCTGCCCGGCATGCGTCAGCGCCAACAACGCGCTCATGGAGACTGGGACCAGGCCATCCACCAATTGCGGGAAGCACCACCCCCGAATGCAAGAACCCCGTCTGCGCTGACCACAGTCCCCCCCCCGGTCTACGTGTTTCTGTTTCGTGACATGCTCGACAAAAGCCCCTGGTGGTACCCCTTTGCCACCTGGAGCTTTACCCAACGCCGAGGCATCAAGCCTTTCATTGTGCGGTTGACCGGCATGACCCGTCTGGGTGACATGGTTTATTTTGCCTCGGCAACCCCGGCCCGGGCATTACCGAAAGGCCCTTGGCAAGCCGATCTCAACAAGGGGGTGTTTCTGGCCGGTGATCAAACATCCCCCCTGATGCGGCTGGGAGTCTTCGATGCATCCCAAAACCCCCAACGGGTCGAGTTTTCCAATCACGACGGTTTGACCCTGCTCCTGGATTCCACCACTGCGACAGGCTATCTCCTGGACAGAAACCTCGCCGACTCGCTGTTCATTCGCCTGTGGTTTTTCCAGGATCCACCTGCCGGAACCTTCCGTCCCGTGCGGATTTCCGGACTGGATCATCAGCTCTGGGAGGTCGTTTCATCATCTGCAAACAATCCATGAACCCTTCACCGATCTGCCTTGCACAGGATTCAGGCAGTGAGATAACCGATCCTGTACCAGATAGCTGGTTGGATCATTCCGACTGATTTTGATGGACGGAATGGACAAAATCCTGGACAATTGTCCCGATACCATGTTGCATCGCAACAAATTTCAGGTTGAAATGCAGACATCTTCCAAGTGTTATTCCTCGAAACAAGACTGGATAAACGAGTCACCGCCCATGCAAAAAGGATTATTGCGGGAAACCGATAAAGTGACCAAAACCGATGCCGAATGGCAGCAAATCCTGACCCCGGAGCCATACCAGATTCTCC